>DATIMB010000030.1:0-2344 GCA_035475875.1 Micrococcaceae bacterium | reverse complement strand
GAGGTTCCAATGTTTCCCGGGAGGTCCGCGGAGGTTTTGCCACCTTCTTTGCGATGAGTTACATCGTGGTCCTGAACCCGCTGATCCTCTCCGGGGCGGACTCCTCCGGCAACGTCCTGGGTGTCGAGAAAGTCGCCGCCGCCACCGCCTTTGTGGCCGGCATCCTCACCATCCTGATGGGGGCCTGGGGCAAACACCCCTTCGCGCTGGCCACAGGACTGGGCGTGAATGCCTTCGTGGCCATCACCGTCGCCACCCATCCCGGGCTGACCTGGCCGGACATGATGGGCCTGGTGATGATTTCCGGTATCACCATGTTCATCCTGGTGCTCACAGGCTTCCGGACCGCCGTCTTCAAGGCCGTGCCACAGGACCTGAAGACAGCGATCGTGGTGGGCATCGGGCTCTTCATTGCCCTGATCGGCCTGGTGAACGCCGGCTTCGTCCGGCGCAACCCGGACTCCGCCGGAACCACGGTTCCGGTAGGGCTCGGCGTCGACGGCAGGCTGCTGGGCTGGCCCACCCTGGTCTTCGTCTTCGGGTTGGTCCTGACCATCGTGCTGGTGGTGCGCAAGGTCAAGGGCGCCATCCTGATCGGGATCATCGCGTCCACGATTCTGGCGAACATCCTGGAAGCGACCCTCCATATCGGTCCCAGCTTCAACGGCAAGACCTCGAATCCGGTGGGCTGGTCGCTGGTGACCCCGCAGCTGTCCAACTGGTCGCTGCCGGACCTGAGCCTGATTGGAAAGTTCGACCTGTTCGGGTCCTTCACCCATCTGGGCGCCATTGCCGCGGTGCTGTTGGCCTTCGTGATACTGCTGAGCATCTTCTTCGACGCGATGGGGACCATGGTGGGTCTGGCCGGCGAAGCAGGCACGATCGACAAGGATGGCAACATCCCCAACGTGGACCGTGTCCTGCTGGTGGACGCCTTCGGCGCCATTGCCGGCGGCGGCTCCTCCGTCTCCTCCAACCAGATCTTCGTCGAATCCGGCGCAGGCATCGGTGAAGGCGCCCGCACCGGCCTGGCCTCGGTGGTGACGGGACTGCTGCTGCTGCTGGCCATGTTCGTTACCCCGCTGATCAGGCTGGTTCCCTTCGAGTCCGTGGCGCCCGCGCTCGTGGTGGTGGGCTTCATGATGGTCTCGCAGGTGGGCAAGATCAATTGGTCCGACTGGGGCATCGCCATCCCGGCCTTCCTGACCTTCGCGCTGATGCCCTTCACCTACTCAATCGCCAACGGCCTCGGCGCCGGCTTCATCGCCTACGTGGTGATCCGGCTGGCCCAGGGCCGCCTCAAGGAGATCCATCCGCTGATGTGGGCGGTGGCCGTGGCGTTCGTGGTCTTCTTCGGGATCGGCCCCATCGAGCAGATGTTCGGGGTCAAATAGTCCGGCTTTCGGGAAGGTTCTGGGATGCCGGACGGTTCGACGGCGGTTCGGCTGGCTTCGGATCCGGGCTTGGGGTGAGCTGGAAAGTATGGATTTCCCTGCGCTGGACGTTGACCATTCCCCTGAGCCTTGGAGCGGCCGTTTCGACGGCGACGGCGTCGAACACCGCCGCTGGTGGCAGGCCGTTTCGCCCCTGGCCGGGTCCCTACCGGCCCGGTCCGAGGGCTTGGACGCGGCGGTGTCAGGCGCCGGTTCCGGGACCCCGCAGGCCGCGCCGGCACCCCAGGCCGGGCCGGCAGCCCAGGCCCGGCCGGCGGCACTGCTGGGTTTCTGCAGCGACGAGGGTGTCCGGCGTAACCAGGGGCGCCAGGGAGCTGCGGCCGCGCCGGCTGCAATCCGTTCAGCCCTGGGCTCGCTAGCCTTCCATCTGGACAGGCCGGTGTACGACGCAGGCGATGTCGCCGTCGTCGGAAGCGATCTTGAGGAGGGGCAGACCCGCGCGGGGCAGGCCATCAGCGCGCTGCTGGACGCCGGCGCATTGCCCGTCGTCCTAGGCGGCGGCCACGAGACTGCGTTCGCCAGCTATCTGGGGATCGCCGGGTCGCAGCGGATCAGGCAGGGTGCCCGCCTTGGCGTGCTGAACCTGGACGCGCACTTCGACCTGCGGGATGCCCCCGTTCCCAGCTCGGGCACTCCGTTCCTGCAGATGGCCCGCGCCGAGGCCGACGCCGGGCGCCGGCTTGCCTACGCCGTCGTCGGTATCAGTGAAGCCAACAACACGCGCACCCTTTTCGACACCGCGGACCGGCTGGGCGTACGGTACCTGCTGGACGAGGAGTGCCAGGCCGAGCGGACGCACGATTTCGTGGCGGCGTTCCTGGACGGCGTGGATGCACTCTATCTGACCATCGATCTGGACGTGCTGCCCGCCGCGGTGGCGCCTGGCGTCA
>DATIMB010000029.1:0-2221 GCA_035475875.1 Micrococcaceae bacterium | reverse complement strand
TGCCTCGCCGGCCCGGCATTGGCAGGACAGGCTCACGTCCGCAGGTGTCCCGGCCGGGCAGGTCGCCAGCATTGCGGAGGGTCTGGAACTCGCAGCCTCCCTGGGTCTCGGCCCCACCATCAGCGTCCACGACGCGTCTGGCACGACGGTCGGAGAACAGGTTCGCCATCCGATCACCTGGACGCCGCCGCTGCCGCTGCGGAACAGCGCGCCGCCGGCACTAGGTGAGCATGATGCGTCCATCCGCGAATGGCTGGGCGATGGATAGTAGTTTGGAACCATGACCGATGTCGTTGACCTGATCAATATCGATTCGCTGCTCAGCCCGGAAGAACTCTCCCTGCGCACCACCGTGCGGGACTTCGTGGATACCGCCATCAAACCGAACATTGCCGGCTGGTACGAAAAGGCGGTCTTCCCCCTCGATATAGTGCCCGAGCTGGGAAAGTTGGGGCTTCTGGGCATGCATCTGGACGGCTATGGTTGTGCCGGCGGTTCGGCCGTGATGTACGGGCTGGCGGGGATGGAACTCGAAGCGGGCGACTCGGGCCTGCGCACCTTTGTCAGTGTGCAGGGCTCACTGGCGATGAGCGCCATCCACAAGCACGGCTCGGAAGGGCAGAAGAACGAGTGGCTTCCACGAATGGCTTCCGGCGAGGTGATCGGCTGCTTCGGGCTGACCGAGCCGACGGCTGGCTCTGACCCGGGCGCCATGAAGACCTTTGCCCGCCGTGACGGGCAGGACTGGGTGCTCAACGGGTCGAAGCGCTGGATCGGGTTGGCCACGGTGGCCGGTGTGGCTGTCATCTGGGCCCAGACCGACGACGGCGTCCGCGGCTTCGTGGTGCCCACCTCGGCTCCGGGGTTCACCGCCACCACGATTGAACCCAAGCTGTCGATGCGGGCGTCGATCCAGTGCGACATTGAACTCTCCGACCTCCGGCTGCCGGCCGAGGCGATGCTGCCGAAGGCAAGGGGCCTGCGCGGGCCGTTCGAATGCCTCAACGAGGCCCGCTATGGCATCATCTGGGGCGCCATGGGTGCCGCCAGGGACAGCTATCAGTCCGTGCTGGCCTATGCCAAGGAGCGGTTGCAGTTCGACAAACCGCTGGCCGGCTATCAGCTGACGCAGCAGAAGCTGGTGGATATGGCCCTGGAGATCAACAAGGGCACGCTGCTGGCCCTGCACCTGGGACGGCTCAAGGACGCAGGACAGCTGGGCCCTTACCAGATCTCCGTGGGCAAGCTGAACAACTGCCGCGAGGCCATCGCGATCTGCCGCGAAGCCCGCACCATCCTGGGCGGCAACGGGATCACCCTGGACTATCCGCCGCTTCGGCACGCCAACAATCTGGAATCCGTGCGCACCTATGAAGGCACGGATGAGGTGCACACGCTGATCCTGGGCCAGCACATCACCGGTCTTCCCGCCTTCCGCTGACCCCCGCCGACATTCCATCCCTCCCGTTCCACCCCGCCCCGCCCCTCCACCGCTCACTCGATGGTGGTGGGACGGTCTCGATGGAGCGGGGCGTGGTAGCTGGCAGTGGGAGAGTTAGCGCCGGGGGAGGTTGCGGATGTTGCTGCGGGCCATGCTGACCGCCTCGCCGGCGCCGCCGTTAAGCACAATCTTGGAGATCGCGGTGGCAAACCCCACCACCTGGCTGCCGGTGACCTTCGGCGGGATGGACAGCGCACGCGGGTCGGTGAGGAGTTCCACCAGGGACGGTCCCTTGTGGGCGAAGGCCTTCCGGTAGGCCCCGGCGATCCTGCCCGGGTCCGTCACCCGCTCGGCGTGGTAGCCCATCGCCCGGGCGATCTCGGCATAGTTGGCCGGCGGCACGTCCACGCCGAAGTCGGGCAGCCCGTCCACCAGCATCTCCAGTTTGACCATGCCGAGGGTTGAGTTGTTGAACACGACTACGTTGATGGGCAGCTTATAGGCCGCGGCGGTCAGCAGCTCGCCCAGCAGCATCGACAGCCCGCCGTCTCCGGAGACCGAGACCACCTGCCGGCCGGGGTAGGCCAGTTGGGCGCCGATGGCGTGCGGGACGGCGTTGGCCATGGATCCGTGCAGGTAGGAGCCGATCAGCCGCCGGGTTCCCAGCGGGTTGATGTAGCGCGCCGTCCAGACGTTGCACATGCCCGTGTCCGCAGTGAAGATAGCATCCTCCGCCGCCACTTCGTCCAGCACGGAGGCGGCGTATTCGGGATGGATGGG
>DATIMB010000028.1:0-1941 GCA_035475875.1 Micrococcaceae bacterium | reverse complement strand
GCCCAGCAGCAACTCGGTTCCGGTAGCCGTCCCCTCCAGGGCGGCCAGGTATCCTTCCCGCCAGCGCTGCTCGATGCGCTGCCAGGCGATTCCACGGCTTGTTTCGACGTCGGCCAGGATCACCTGGTAGCCGGCAGCATCAAGCTGCCGCATGATCCCCTCGGCATCCTCTTCCTCACCGAGCACGTCGTCGATGAGCAGATCCTGTCCGCGCTCCACCGCCTCCGAAAGCGCCCGGCCGAACAGCTGGGACGACTCCTCATGGACCAGCGATGCGAGCTCCCGGGGGAAGAATACTTCTCCCGTTGCTTCCCGCTCGAGGAGTTCCTTGGGCTTGAGTACAGTTTCGTAGCTGCCGTCTGCGAGGGCCAGGAGCAGTAATTCGTCCTTGAACAGATCATTGTTCAGCGGCAGCCACTCCGTCAGGGTTTTCCCGGGGGCGCCAAAGCACGACAGCAGCCCTGCCGCGATGCTGGACTTGCCCGCCCCCGGAGGCCCGGCAACAAGGACGGCCCTCCGGTTGGAGCCAACATCTGGGTGGGAAGCGGCCACCCGCGCCAGGACCGCCGCGTGGAGCTCCCGCCGGTCGGCACCCGGAAGTCCGGTGGCGGGGTCGAACCAGCCGGAGTGGTGGAACGTGGCATTGGGCCCGTCCTTCGCGAATGGTCCGCCTTCCACATCCAGCTCAAGAAGACTGGCCCGGTGGGCATCCACACGCCTGCTGAGCTCGTCCAGGGCTGCCCGCTCGGTTCCGTTCATTCGACTACCTTACTGAGCCGGGCTGGGTCAGAGGAGCCCCAGATTCTTCAGTTGCCGGGCTGCCTCTGCGCCGTCCGGAGCGTAGATCCAGGGTGCGGGGTTTGCCGCGCCGGTGATCGCAGCATCGTGCGAGCGACCGCCGGCCAGGACCGCTTCACTGGGGGAAAGCTGGCGGATGACCACGGCGGCCACATGGTCGGGCCGGTGCCGCGCAAACCGGGCGTAGACCTCCTCGTCGTGTTGGCCGTCGTCGCCAATCAGAAGCCATCTGATGTCGGGGAACTCGCAGGCGAGCCGTTCGAGGTTGCGCTGCTTGTGCTCTATGCCGCTGCGGAACCAGCGGTCCTGGGTCAAGCCCCAGTCGGTCAGCAGCAGCGTGCCGGCGGGGTACAGGTTCCGGGCCAGGAAGCGTGCAATCGCGGGCGCGGCATTCCAGGGACCGGTCGACAGGTAGACGACGGGGACCTGCGGATGTTCGATGAAGAGCCGATCCATCAGGACCGCCATGCCCGGGGTCGGTGTGCGGGCAAGTTCGCTCAGTACAAAGGTGTTCCATAACGCCAGGAAGGGTCTGGGCAGTGCCGTCACCATAACCGTGTCGTCAATGTCGGAAACGATGCCGAAGCGGGTCGTGGGGGAGACGACGAAGATGCGGGCTTCGACGGCCTCCGTGCCGGCGGCACGCAGGACCGCGGTGTGCCATCCCGGGTCCAGTTGGACGTCGATGACCGTGTCGATCAGCCCGCCCGGATCCGCGTCGACCCGGTGCAGGGCGCCGTCGATTTCGATATCAACGGGGCAATTTTGGATGGGGACACTGGTGAAGGCCCGCCAGCCGCGGACATTTTCCGTTCCGGTCGGGGTTCCCCGGAACGCCTGGTTAGCGCCGTGGACCCGGCTGGCGAGCAGGACGCGGCCCAGCACGCGCACCCTGTCGGGGGTTCCGTACGACGGGTAGGCAACGACCTGGGGGACGAAATTCCAGCTCCGCGCCAGCCTGGTGCGGAAGGCATGGAAGGCCGCTCCCAGCCTAACCGCAACGCGGAACACCCGGCGCGGCATATCAGCCTGCCTCGGTTGGCGTAGGCGCAGCAGGGGAGGGCCTGTGTCGGGGGGAGGGCCGATGGCGGCCGTGAAGACCCATGGCTTAAAGGTATCGGCAGGCGCCGGCGTTTGGGGGAC
>DATIMB010000027.1:0-3395 GCA_035475875.1 Micrococcaceae bacterium | reverse complement strand
GCCCTGGCCAATGACCGCCTGCGCCAGGTCTACGCCGAGTGGGTGCTGGGGATCCATGGTGGCGCACTGCCGGCGGAGCTGGCCAGGCTTGCCGCAGCCGGTCTGCTGGAGGAGCACGACGACGGCTACCGGCTGGTGCCGGAAGTCTTCCGGGAGGTCCTGGCGTCGGCCAGCAAAGCCCAGCCCACCGGCGTGGACAAGTTCTTCTCGCAGGGCTGGCTGAACGGAATCCCGCGCCGGCCGGGCGACCGGGACGAGTTGCTCTCCCATCTGGCCATCCGGCTGTTCGGCAGCGAGGAGGTGCTGGCGGAACCGGAGGTCAACCGGCTGCTGGCAACGGTTACCCACGATGTTCCCACCCTCCGCCGGGCCCTGGTCGACTTCGGCTACCTAAAGCGCGACGCCGACGGCGGCCAGTACTGGCGCACCGGGTAAGCCGGCATCTGCAGCCGGCTCGGCGCCCCTGCCTGGAACCGTTCTGCTCACTGAGGAGGCCGCTTCGATGAGCAGGGCGAGGTCGTGCTCAATGAGTCATGCCGCTCAATGAGCAGCTTCGTTCCATGCCCCGGCGTATTCTCGGTTCATGTGCGAAGAAAGTCTATTCCGGCGCTTGTGGAGGGGTATCGGCGGCGGCTCTGACGGGCACGACGGCGTTTCCTTCCGTGGGACGGGCACGTTACCTTCCGCTTTCCCCGTTTCCGGGTTCGCGGCGGCTTCGGTGGCCACGGCCGGGGCCGCGGTGGCGGATCTGGTCCGGAAATTAGAGGCAGGTCCGGTAGAGGCAGGTCCGGCCAAACACTCCGCCAACGGGTCCGAGGATGAAGCCCCTGGCCATGCCGGCCGGGCCCCAGGAGACGGAGCCGCTGAGGCAACCGGCGGCGGACCGGATGTGGTGGTGGACCGCGGCTTGGCCAGTTTGTGGTTTTCGCAGTCCTTCAGGCCGGTCGGATGGGAATTACCCCCGGCGTGGGACGCCATCGCGGGCGACTATGAGTGCGCCGACGGGTGGATCAGGCTGCACACGAACGCGCCGCATCACCGAAGGGCTGCGCTGCGGGTGCTTGGCCTGGCGCCCGGGGCCACAACCCGCGAGGCCGTGGCGGCGGAGGTGGCAGGATGGGCCGGAACAGAGCTGGAATCCGCCGTCATCGCTGCCGGCGGCTGCGCCGCCCACATGCGCAATGCTGCCCAGTGGCGGGAGCATCCGCAGGGCCAGGCTGTCACGGCCGAGCCGCTGATCAATTGGGAACCGCTTCATTCAAGGGCCACCGACGGGAAAACTGACGCGGCCGCAGACCAAGGCCCTTCGCCAACGGTGCACCCCGTACGGAAGGGAACCGCCGACCGTCCGCTGGCCGGGGTGCGGGTCCTGGACCTGACCCGGGTGCTGGCGGGTCCGGTGGCCACCAGGTTCCTGGCCGGCTACGGGGCGGAAGTGCTGCGTATCGACCCGCCGGACTGGTCGGAGCCGGCGCTGGAACCCGAGATGACCGTGGGCAAGAGCTGTGCGCGGCTGGACCTGAAAACGACGGAAGGTCTGCGGCAGCTCAAGGCGCTGCTGGCGGGTGCTGACATCCTGGTCCATGGCTACCGCCCCAGTGCACTGGCGGGACTGGGCCTGGGCGACGACGTCCTGGCTGCCGAATATCCGGGGCTGGTCAACGTTGCGCTCGATGCCTACGGCTGGACCGGTCCCTGGGCCGGACGCCGCGGTTTCGATTCGCTGGTGCAGATGAGCAGCGGCATAGCACAGGCCGGGATGGAACACTACGGCTCGGCCAGGCCGCACCCGCTGCCGGTCCAGGCCTTGGACCACGCCACCGGCTACCTGCTGGCCGCCGCCGCGGTGCTGGCCTGGACCCGTCGCCTGGATGGCGAAGCTTGGACGGTGCGCGCCTCGCTGGCCCGCACCGCCGTCGAACTGATCACAGCCAGGCAGGACGCCACGGAACCCGGCGGCGCAGCCCAACAGCCGCCATCGGCCGCCGCCTACAATGCCATTGCCGAGGAAACCGCCTGGGGACCCGGGCAGCGGCTGCCCATGCCGGTCACCGTGCGTGGTGTTCCGGTAAGCTGGGATGTCCCTGCCCGAGGCTACGGGTCCGCACCGGCCCGCTGGAAGTAACATGACCACAACCACCATCACCGTCCGCCCCGCGCTGCCTGCCGACTATGTGGACATTGCCCGGATCACCCGCGATTCCTATCTCGCAGCCGGCCACTTCGACGACGCCGAGCACCCCTATATGCAGCAGATCCAGCAAGTGGCCCACCGGGCCGAGGTCGCCCCGGTGTGGGTGGCGGAGCGGGACGGCAGGATCGTGGGGTCGGTAACGCTGGCGGTGGCCGGGGACAGGTATGCCGATATTGCGCTCGCGGACGAGCTCGAATTCCGGATGCTGGTGGTGGACCCGGAGGTGCAGCGCGGCGGGATAGGCCGGACAATGGTGGAGGCCATCATCGCGCACGCCCGGACCCTGGACGGCATTCGGGCCGTGGCACTGACCACAGGACCGGACTGGCACGCCGCGCATGCCCTTTACGAGGCCACCGGATTCCACCGGGTCCCGGAGCGCGATTGGCCGGTCCCCGGCACGCCGATCAGGCTGCTGGTCTACCGCCTGGAGCTCTGAACCCCGCCGGCGGGCGCATGGAGACCCGGGCCCAGCAACTAGACTAAGAGCGAAACAAACAACTTCAGCAGGGGAGATCCATGGCTGCGATCAACCGTGACGACGTGGCGCATCTGGCGCGGCTGGCTCACATCGAGATGAGTGACCAAGAACTTGACCGGATGGCCGGCGAGCTGGCGGTCATTGTCGATTCCATTAAATCCGTCAGCGAGGTGGCGAGCGCCGATGTGCCGGCGACCTCGCACCCGATTCCGTTGAACAACGTGCTGCGCGAGGACGTGGTCGGCCACGTGTTCACCGCCGAGCAGGCACTCTCCGGTGCCCCGGATGCCGAAGACGGCCGCTTCCGCGTGCCCGCGATCCTGGAAGAGGAATCATGAGCGAGCTGATCAAACATTCCGCCGCGCAGTTGGCGGACAAGTTGGCCGGCGGCGAGGTATCCGCCGTCGAGGTCACCCAGGCGCACCTGGACCGGATCGCCGCCGTGGACACGGACGTGCACGCCTTCCTGCACGTCAACACCGACGAGGCGCTCGCCGTGGCCGCGGACGTGGATTCCCGCCGCGCGCGGGGCGAGCAGCTGCACCGGCTGGCAGGCGTGCCGATCGCGGTCAAGGACCTGATTGTCACCATCGGCCAGCCCACCACCGCCGGGTCAAAGATCCTCGAGGGCTGGCACAGCCCGTACGACGCCACCGTGGTCAAGAAGCTGCGCGCGGCCGGCATGCCGATCCTGGGCAAAACCAACCTGGACGAATTCGC
>DATIMB010000026.1:0-8408 GCA_035475875.1 Micrococcaceae bacterium | reverse complement strand
CTTCAGCTTGTTGCCCCGGGTCTCGTCGTCAATCCGGTCCGGAGCCGCCGTCGCGGTCAGGGCCAGCACGGCGCGGTCCGCGGAATTCACCGCGTCCCGCTTGGTGGTCCGGCGGTGCCGCTTGACCGCCTTGAACATCTTCCCGGTGGCGCGCCGCACCCGGACGTAATCCGGGTGCTCCTCGTCGTAGACATGGATCGAATCCAGCACCCGCAGGCAGGTCTGGATGTCCTCGGGGGTCAGTTCAGGGGTCAGTTCGGGGGAGGCCACCCGGCAATTTTACCGTGCGGACTGCCCCAGCACTGACTTGGCCCCTGCCACCTGGCTTGCCGCCACCTTGTCCAGGTCCTCCGGGCTCATGCTAGCGGCGGTCCGCACCGCTTCGGGAACCGATGCAATGGTCTCGTGCGCCAACTCCATCTCCTCCGCGCTGGGCGGCGGGACAACCTGGCCCTTGCTCAGTACGGTCAGGCCTGAATCCGTAATGGTGAAGCCGCGGCGGCGGTCCAGTTCGGGGTCGAGCCCGATCGTCGCTCCGGCCGGGACCCGGACATTTTTGTCCAGGATGGCCCGCTTGACCACGGCCCCTTCGCCGATCGACACCTTGTCCATCAGGACCGAGCCGATCACCCGGGCGCCTGTGCCGATGAAGACGTCGTTGCCCAGCACGGAGTGCTCAACGATGCCGCCGGAAATCACCACGCCGCTGGCCAGTACCGAGTCCAGCGCCGTTCCCACCGTGTTTTCGCGGCCGCGGACAATCTTTGCCGGCGGCGAGTTGGACTGCCGGGTGAAAATGGGCCACTGCGAGTTGTACAGGTTGAAGACCGGCATCGGCGAGATCAGGTCCATGTGCGCGTCGTAGTAGGAGTCGATGGTGCCCACGTCGCGCCAGTATGTTCGGTCGCGGTCCGTGGCGCCGGGGATGTCGTTGGTGGTGAAGTCGTAGACGTACGCCTCGCCGCGGTTGACGAAGTAGGGGACTATGTCCCCGCCCATGTCGTGCTTGGTGTCCAGCCGCTCGGCGTCGTAGTGCAGTGCCTCCAGCAGGGCATCGGTGTCGAAGACGTAGTTGCCCATGGAGGCCAGGAACTGGGTGGGATCGGCGGCCAGGCCCGGCGTCGAGGAGGGCTTCTCCACGAAAGCGGCAATCCGGTTCGCGGCATGGCCCTCGGCGTTGGGGTCTGCCACCTCGATCACACCGAACTGGTTTGCCATCTCCAGCGGCTGCCGGACGGCTGCCACGCTGGCACGGGCACCGGATTCGACGTGGCTGCGGACCATTTGTTCAAAGTCCATCCGGTATACGTGGTCCGCCCCCACGACGACGACGATGTCCGGCTGGGAGTCGAAGATCAGGTTCAGCGACTGGTAGATGGCATTGGCACTGCCCAGGAACCAGCTCTTGCCCACCCGCTGCTGCGCAGGCACGGAGGCGATGTAATTGCCCAGCAGGGTGGAAAGCCGCCAGGTCTCCGATACGTGCCGGTCCAGGCTGTGCGATTTGTACTGGGTGAGCACCACAATCTGCAGGTATCCGGAATTGGCCAAATTCGAGAGCGCAAAATCAATGAGCCGGTAACTTCCGGCAAACGGCACGGCCGGTTTGGCCCGGTCCGCCGTTAGCGGCATCAGCCTTTTTCCCTCACCGCCCGCGAGGACAATTGCCAGAACTTTTTTGTTCCTGTAGGCCATCTCCGTACCCCCTAGACAACTGCTATCGCGATAATTCCACCGGAAAATGCCCGATGGTCTTCACACTAGATCAAAAGCATCCGGACCGACTACCTTGAGAGCGTGCGTATAGACATTGTGACTAAAGAATTCCCGCCGGAGATCTACGGCGGTGCCGGGGTGCACGTCGCCGAGCTGAGCAGGGTGCTCGCCAGCCAGGTGGACCTGCACGTCCATGCCTTTGGGGCGGACCGGCCCACCGATTATCACGGCGCCACGGTGTCCTCCTACGCCACGCCGCCGGAGTTGGCCGGGGCAAATGCCGCCGTCCAGACACTGGGTGTGGACGTGCAGATCGTGCCGGACATCGCCGGGGCGGACCTGGTCCATTCGCACACCTGGTACGCCAACATGGCCGGACATCTGGCCTCCCTGCTGCACGGAATACCGCACGTGCTCAGCGCACACAGCCTGGAGCCGCTGCGGCCCTGGAAGGCGGAGCAGCTGGGCGGCGGCTACGCGTTGTCCTCCTGGGTGGAAAAGACGGCATACGAGGCCGCGGCGGCAATCATCGCCGTTTCGGACGGAATGCGGCAGGACATCCTGCGCAGCTACCCGGAAGTGGACCCGGCCAAGGTCAAGGTGGTGCACAACGGGATCGACGTGGCCACCTGGCAGCGCACGACGGACGACGACGGCGTGCGCGCCTTGGGCATTGATCCTGACCGTCCCAGCGTGGTCTGGGTGGGCCGGGTCACCCGGCAGAAGGGCGTGCCCTACCTGCTGCGGGCCGCGGCCCAGCTGCCCCCTGACGTCCAGCTGGTGCTCTGCGCCGGCGCGGCGGATACCCCGGAGCTGGCCGCCGAAGTCAACGGGCTGATCGAATCGCTGCGCGCCACGCGCGACGGCGTCATCGTGATCGAGCGGATGCTCCCGCGCGCCGAGCTCATCGCCGTGCTCAGCCAGGCCACCGTCTTCGCCTGCCCCTCGATTTATGAACCTCTTGGCATCGTGAACCTGGAGGCCATGGCCTGCGGCGCGGCCGTCGTCGCCAGCGCCACCGGCGGCATCCCCGAGGTGGTCGAGCACGGCAGCACCGGGCTGCTGGTACCGCTGGAACAGGTTACCGACGGGACCGGCACACCCCTGGACGCGGAGCGGTTCGTCCGGGACTTCGCCGACGCCCTCAACGCCGTCGTCGCAGATCCGGAGCAGGCCCGCGCCATGGGCGAGAAAGGGCGCAGGCGCGTCCAGGAGCACTTCTCCTGGGACTCCATCGCCAGCACCACCCTGGATGTCTACCGCTCGGTCCTCCAGCCCCGGCAGCGTACCCTCTGACCCTCCCCATGCGGAAGGCGGCCCCCCGCCGGCTCCCTCAGCGAAGTCGGCGCGGACCGGCAGACCTGTCCAGGATGAACAGCGCAACCGCGACGACAATGAGCACCGGTGCTGCCCAGAGCAGGAAGGCCAGGGCCCTGGCCACAGCTCCGACAATCAGGAACACCACGGCGGCAATGAGAACAATCCAGATCACGGCTTTCATCGCAGCATCCTGTCTTCGCGGAGGTCCGTCCGCAGTCTAGCGCGGGCCTGCTCCGCGCAGCTACCTCCGGGCGGCCTTCTTCTGCGCGGCCTTCTGTTGGGCAGCCTTCGTGTGCGCCGCCTTCTGCCGCAGCAGCAGCACCTTCTCATCCACCGGTGAATCCCCGCTGGCCCGCAGCCGGCGGTAATAGTCCATCGCCTCGTCCTGGCGTTCCTTCTCCCCGCCGCCGGCAATCGGGGCGCGCAGGTGCTCCGGGCCGTAGCCGAAGGCGTCCGCCAACTCCACCGCATGCGGCCGGAGCTTGGAGAGCAGGCGGTTGATGTAGCCGCCCACGGTGCGGGCGCGCTGCATGGACAGCCGGCCGTTCATCAGGTACCAGGCCAGGTGCTTTTCTATCAGGCCCAGGCCAAACAGGTCACGCAGCCAGGTCAGCACCTCACGGGTGGCGTCGTCGTCGACACCCTGCAGTGCCTCCGTGAAAGCCTCCCACTGCAGCAGCTCCGCGTGTGCCTGCGCCGTTTCGATCAGCTCGTGCTGATGCTGGTTGAATACGCTGGCGGCCCGGGTCTGCGGCAGTCTGGCCGCGTCCTTCAGGGCCGCGCCGAGCTCCGCCACCATGGCCTGCACGCGTTCGGTCAGCAGTGCGCGCTGGGCGGATTCGTCGCGCAGGGCAAGGGCCGCTTTCTGCACCGAACCGCTGTCCGCCACGAACTGCGCCACCTGCCGCAGACCGCTCTTGTTGAGCGTCAGGTCCGCGGCCTGGTTGAAGGCATACCGGGCCAGCACACCGAAATCGACGTTGCGGAATTCCCTGGCATAATCGGCCAGCAGGCGCTTGGCCACCAGCTGCAGCAGGACCGTGTTGTCACCCTCGAAGGTCACGTAGACGTCCAGGTCCGCCCGCAGCGAGGTCAGCCGGTTCTCTGCCATGAAGCCGGCTCCGCCGCAGGCCTCCCGGCACTCCTGCAGCGTGTCCAGCGCATGCCAGGTCGACAGCGGCTTCAGCGCCGCGGCCAGTGTCTCCAGATCCTGCCGGTCCTGGTCCGTGTCGTGCGTGCCGGAGAAGACGTCGTCGAACTTCTGCAGCAACTGCTCATGTGCAAAGGAGGCCGCGTAGGTGGTCGCCAGCCGGGGGAGCAGCCGGCGCTGGTGGCGCTGGTAATCCAGCAGCACCTGCTCCTCGATGGCTGACGCCGCGTTGAACTGCCGGCGCTCGGAGGCGTAGCGGACCGCGATCTGCAGCGCCACCTTGCTTGCTGCTACTGCGGCACCGTCGAGTGAGACCCGGCCCTGGACCAGGGTGCCCAGCATGGTGAAGAACCGGCGCCCGGGGCTGGCAATCGGGGAGCTGTAGCTGCCATCCGCGGCGACGTCGCCGTAGCGGTTGAGCAGGTTGGTGCGGGGGATGCGGACATTGGTGAAGTGCAGCCGACCGTTGTCGATGCCGTTGAGCCCGCCCTTCACTCCGTCATCCGTCCCGCCGACGCCGGGCAAAAACGCCTTGGTTTCCGGGTCGCGCAGCTCGACGTAGAACGCGTGCACCCCGTGGTTGACGCCCCTGGTGATCAGTTGGGCGAAGACGACCGCGGCCAGCCCGTCCACCGCGGCGTTGCCGATGAACTCCTTCCATGCTGCCTTGAACGGGGTATTGATCACGAATTCATCGGTGGCCGGATCGAAGGTAGCGGTGGTTCCGATGGAGGCGACGTCGGAGCCATGCCCGATCTCCGTCATGGCGAAACAGCCCGGGATAGCCAGGCTCATGATGCCCGGCAGCCACTTGTCCTGGTGCTCCTTGGTGCCCAGGTGCAGCACGGCGGCGCCGAAGAGGCCCCACTGCACCCCGGCCTTGATCTGCAGCGACGGGTCTGCGGTGACCAACTCCTCGAACCCGGCAATGTTGCCCCCGTGGTCCTCGGTTCCGCCCAGGCTGATCGGGAAGGCCCGGTGCACGGCATCGTTGTCCACCAGATGGCTCAGCTGCCCGAACACGCGCTGACGGTGCTCGGTGCAGGAAAGCCCTTCCACTTTGTGCATTGCGGGATCCGCCGCCAGCGCACGGGCCTGGTGGCGGATGTGGGCCCACCTGCCCAGCAGCAGTTCACCCAGGGCCGCGACGTCGACATGCCCTGGCCTGCGCTCACTGCTCGGGGTGCCGGTGCCCACGGTGTTGGTGCGGGCGGGTACGCCGTCGCTGCCTGCGGTGCCGGCGGTGCCCGTGTTGGTGGCGACGCCGTCGCTGCCAGCGGTGCCCGTGCGGGCGGGAACGTCGTCTCTGCCCACGGTGTTGGTGTTGACGGACGTGCCGCCAGCGGCAGCTGAATCTGGATGGCTGGCGGGGGAGTGCATTAGGTCAGTCATGATCTTCCTTCGGCGGTCTCGGTGTCACGGGCGGTCTCGGTGTCATGATCCAGGTGTCGTGGGAGGTCTCCGTGTCGTGCGGAGGCCGTGCGGAGAGCGAACGGTCGCTATCTGCGATCTTCTAACCGAACGGTCACTATCTGCGGCCATGAGGCCCCGGATGCAACACTTAGCGACCTTTCGGGGGAGAGGCACTGGCGATCTCGGCAGAAATGCCGTGGAATAGCCAGCCCGTAATGAGTTCAGCCATCTGCGCGTGGTCGGGTTTGGCTGGCGACGGCGGGGAGTTCAACCAGAGTTCGCCAGCGGAGCGCACCAACCCGATCGCCGCCGTCGGCCAATAGGCCAGCAGCACGGAGTGTTCGCCCAGATGGGCGCGCATCGGCACGGTGATCATCGCGGTGACCGCGTCGAAGAAATGGCCCAGCGCGCCGCCGGCCGGGACCTCGCCTGCGCCCTGGGTGACGAAGGCGTAGACCTCAGGCGAGGTTTCCGCCATTTCCAGATAGGCCAGGACCATGTTCAGCAGGCCCTGCCGCGGTGAGCCGGCGGTCTTGGCCGCCTCCAGGATTTTCTGCTGCATCTGCCCGATCACCACCTCGCCGACGGCCTGCTGCAGGCCCGCCTTATCGCCGAAGTAGCGGTAGAAAACGGACTTGGACGTTCCTGCGGCAGCTGCAATGTCCTCCATTGAAGCCTCGGCACCCAGCCGGTGCACCGCGCGCCGGGATTCCCTGATCAGGGAGCGACGGCGTTCCTCGCGGTGCGTTTCCCACCGGGCGGAACGTCCATCGACGGAGGATTCGGCTGTTTTCACGGTACCCAGCGTATCAGGTACGCTAGGTATCAGTAATCAGGGACCATCCCAGGGAGAGAGCACCATGACCGAGAATGTCCATGCCCATTCGGCCCCCGTCCCCGACCGGCCGGAAGCACCGCGCCGGGCCGTCGTCGTCGGCGGTAACCGCATCCCCTTCGCCCGCTCCGGCGGCGCGTACAGCAAATCGTCCAACCAGGACATGCTCACCGCAGCGCTGGATGGTCTGGTGGCGCGTTTTGGCCTGCAGGACGAAAGGATCGGCGAGGTCGCCGCGGGGGCGGTGCTGAAGCACTCCCGCGACTTCAACCTCACGCGCGAAGCGGTGCTGGGCTCGGCGCTCTCTCCCGAGACCCCCGCCTACGACCTGCAGCAGGCCTGCGCCACGGGTCTGGAAACTGTGCTGGGTCTGGCCAACAAGATCAAACTGGGGCAGATCGAGTCCGGCATTGCCGGCGGCGTTGACTCCGCATCGGATGCTCCGATCGCCGTCAGTGAGGGCCTGCGGTCCGTCCTGCTGGATCTGAGCCGGGCGAAGACGCTGGGCCAGCGGGTGGGTATCCTGTCGCGGCTGCGTCCCAAGGATCTGTCTCCGGATGCGCCTTCCACCGGTGAGCCGCGCACCGGCTTGTCAATGGGCGAGCACCAGGCGCTGACCACCGCACAGTGGAAGATCAGCCGGCAGGCCCAGGATGAGCTGGCGCTGGCCAGCCACCAGAAGCTCGCAGCAGCCTACGACCGTGGCTTCTTTGACGACCTGCTCACCCCGTTCCGCGGCCTGGCCAGGGATTCCAACCTGCGCGCGGACACCTCGCTGGAGAAGCTGGCCAAACTCAATCCGGTCTTCGGACGGAACCTGGGCTCGGAGGCCACGATGACCGCCGGAAACTCCACTCCGCTCACGGATGGCGCCTCGACGGTGCTGCTGGCCTCGGAGGATTGGGCTTCCGCCCACGACCTGCCCATGCTGGCGTCCGTGGTCGACGGCGAGGCTGCCGCGGTGGATTTTGTGCATGGCAAGGACGGCCTGCTGATGGCTCCGGTCTTCGCCGTTCCCCGCCTGCTGGCCCGCAACGGGCTGTCACTGGCGGACTTCGACTTCTACGAAATCCACGAGGCGTTTGCAAGCACCGTGCTCAGTACACTGGCGGCCTGGCAGGACGAGGATTTCGGCCGCAGCCGGCTGGGCCTCGATGGCGCCTTCGGTTCGATCGACCGCAGCAAGCTGAACGTCAACGGGTCCTCGCTGGCCGCCGGGCATCCGTTTGCTGCCACCGGCGGCCGGATCGTAGCCACGCTGGCCAAGATGCTGCACGAGAGGGGGACCGTGGACGGCAGGCCGGCCCGCGGGCTCGTCTCGATCTGCGCGGCCGGCGGGCAGGGCGTTGTTGCCATCCTGGAAGCACGGTAGCGCAATGGCCAAGATTATGCGCGGGAACAGCAACCCGGGGAGCGCCCGGCTACGTCCCGACAAGTACACGCAGTTTGTTTCGGCCGGATTCGGCAAGGACCTGGCCAAACGCCTGCGCCTGCCGCAACCGGCCATCCTGCGCCGCTATGCACCGGATGCCCCACTGCTGACCGGACCGGTCCTTGTGTTGGGCTCCTCCGCAGGAACGGACGCGCTGGCCGCGGCGCTGCTGGACTGGAAGCTGGATGTGCGCCGCCACGCCACACCGAAGGAGAAGCTGGGCGGTATTGTCGTGGTGCTGGACGAGCTGTCTGCGCCGGGGGACCTCTCCGAGCCGGTGCTCGCCCTCGGCGCGTCGCTGCGCGACCTGGTCTCCAATGCACGCGTGGTCACAGTCTCGCGGCAGGTCACTGCGGCCCTGGAACCGGAGCTGGCAGCGGCCCGCAACGGCGTGGACGGCCTCCTGCGCTCGGTGGCCAAGGAATTGCGCGGCGGCGCCACCGCCAACGGCATCGTGCTGGCGGACGACGCCGGCACCACGTCCCGGAGCACCCTTGGTGCGCTGCGGTTCTTCCTCTCCGGCCGGTCCGCCTTCGTGGACG
>DATIMB010000025.1:0-6811 GCA_035475875.1 Micrococcaceae bacterium | reverse complement strand
TGGGGACAGGGCGCGTCTTCAAGCGTAGCGGAAACGCTTCTTGCCTTCTCGGTGAGCCGTTCGTGGCGCGGCGGCCGAGCATGGTCAGGATGCGGCCGCCTTTCTGAAAGCATGGGGGTATGACAATTATTGCTGCTGCTGATGGATCGGCCTTAGGCAATCCGGGTCCTGCCGGTTGGGCTTGGTACGTGGATGATGGTTGCTGGCGCGCCGGCGGGTGGCCGCACGGGACCAACAACCAGGGTGAGCTGATGGCCGTGCTGGATTTGTTCCGCTCGACCGAGCATGTGGCACACGAACATCTGAGGATCCTTTGCGATAGTCAATATGTGATCAACTGCGTCACCAAATGGATGCCGGGCTGGAAGCGCAAGGGCTGGCGGAAGGCCGATGGCAAGCCGGTTCTTAACGTGGAACTCCTGCAGGGCATAGATGCTGCCATCAAGGGGCGCGACTACAGTTTTGAATGGGTAAAGGGACACGCTGGCCATGACCTGAACGAAGCTGCCGACGAGCGGGCCCGCGCCGTGGCAACAGCCTTCCAGCGTGGAAACACGGCGCCGGAAGGGCCGGGGTTCCCAGGCATGACCGCCACTGTGGCAGCAGGCACGCCGGCTGAGAGCGGTACCGTGCCGGGGGAGGGGTTGCCAGTGTCCGGCAATGCAGCTCGATCCACAGGCATGGCATCAGGCGGACCCTCCGGCGCACCGGGCAGGACCTCGCTCGCACAGGAACCGGACCTGTTCTCCGCCCTGATCGGCGAGGAGTTTGAGACGGCACCGATCTCCACCCCCGGCCGGATCATAGCTCTGGAGCGCGAACTGCTGGATCCCCAGGTACGGGCCGATGCCAGCCGGATGGCGATACTGCTGGCACCGGACTTTGAGGAGTTCGGGGTTTCCGGCCGGATGTGGACCAAAGACGCCATGATGGCATCCCTGGCCGAAGACTCGCAGACTGAGGCATTTATGGAGGTGCTGAACGTGGACGTAATGGACGATTCGACCGCGCTGTTGACCTACCGGACTACCGGACGGGGCGGCAGCTGCTTGCGCAGCTCGCTCTGGCGGCGTTCGGGCGACCAGTGGCGGCTCCGGTTCCATCAGGGGACTCCGGAAGCGTAACCCACGCAAGAGTAATCAGGATGCGGGGCGGCTGTCACCGGATGAGCCGTCACGGGATGAAGAGCCGGGTGTTCGCCTCCTCGGCCTGGGCGTACTGGGTCGCGGCCATTGACAGGGCTGCGTTGATGCTCTCCAACGAGGCCTCCACACGCAACTGGGTGTTCCGCCAGTCGGCCATGAGGTTCTGGAAATTGGTGGCTGCGGCTCCGCTCCAGCTGCTTTGCAGGTCAAGCAGGTTGCGTTGCATGGCATCCACCCCCGACCGCAGCGAGTCGATGGACATCCTGACCGTTTGGCTCTTGGCGGCGAGCTCGTCGCTGTTGACATGGAACTGCGCCATGGAATGGCCTCCTCGAAGCAGATGATTGTGTGTGCTTCCGAGCCTACGAGCGTCCTGGCGCCAGACGAAGCGGACAGGACAGCTATGTGCGGGACGCGCCAGCAGCGTGGGGCTGTGCAGGGCAACAGGGACTCAGGACGAGCGGTGCCCGATGTTCTGTGGCTCGATCCGCTCGGTATCGGCGGTCTCCGGAGCTTCGCCTGCGTCGTGGAATGGCAGCCGGATGGTCAGGGTGGCCCCGCCACCGGGAGTCTCGCTCAGCCTGACCGTCCCCTCATGCGAGGCCACAATGGCCGAGACAATGGCCAGTCCCAGCCCGCTGCCGCCGGTGTCTCGGTTGCGGGATGAATCCGAGCGGTAGAAGCGCTCGAAGATCCGCGGGGCCTCCTCGTCGGTGATGCCCGGACCATGATCGCGGACCTGCAGCACGGATTCGCGTTTTCCGTCCGACTCCTCGGTCCCGACGGCGATCTCCACCGGTGATCCTTCCGGCGTATACCTCAGGCAGTTGCCCATCAGGTTGGCCACCACCTGCCGCAGCTTTGCCTCGTCGCCACTTGTCGGGGCGCTGGCCCCGCGCGGACCGTGCAGGCCGACGATGCGGATGTCGCGGCTCCGGTCGGCGGCCCGGGCATCGATGGCGGCGTCGTGGCCCAACAGCAGCAGATCCACCGGCTTGCGCTGCAGCGGACGCTGTTCGTCGATGCGGGCCAGCATCAGCAGGTCCTCCACCAGTTCGCCCATCCGCTTCGCTTCGCTTTCGATCCGGCCCATGGCGGTGGAGACGTCCTTGGCCTCGGGCAGGGCGCCATGGCGGTACAGCTCGGAGAATCCGCGGATGGTAACCAGCGGTGTGCGCAGTTCATGCGAAGCATCCGCTACGAAGCGCCTCATCCGCCGTTCGGAGGCGGTTCGGGCCGCGAAGGCGGCCTCGATGTGCGCCAGCATCGCATTCAGGGAGCCAGAAAGCCGGCCCACTTCCGTCGTCGGATTTTCTATCTCGACGCGCCGTGACAGGTCGCCGGCCGCAATGGCCGCGGCAGTCTTCTCTACCCTGGAAAGGGGCCGGAAGGAACGGGTCACCGTCCAGTAGGCAATCAGGGTCCCCAGGGCCACCGCCGCCAGCGCCACGCCGGCAATGACGCCGGCCAGCCGCTCCATGGTGCTGTCCAGCGCGTCATAGGGAAGGGCGACGACGACGTACCCGGTGAAGTTGACCGGGATACCGTCCCCGGTCTGCCCGTGGATGGTGGCGGGCGCGACGAAGATGACCCGCCAGGGATCATGGCCATCACTGCTCGGGACGGTGAACGGCGGCCGCTGCGCAAGGGCCGTGGCCTGGGCCAGATCGTAGGCAGCGACGACCGGTTTGTCCTGGCGTAACCGGTTCTGGGTAAAAATAGTGCCGTTGTCGTAGCTGTACCGGACGTAGTAGTCGAAAGGGACCTGCGGATTGCCGTTGGTGTCCGCAGGGCTGATGCCCGCCTTGGCGATGGCATCCCGGTAGGTCGTCAGCTGGCTGTCCATCTGCTGCTGGAGGAAGGACCGCATCAGCACGTAGCTGGCAATGCCCAGCGCCAGCAGGGAGACGGTCAGCAGGGCGCAAATAATGGCGACCAGCTGTGAACGCAACGACGCGTTCCTCCAAATGCGAATCAAGGCAGAAGACCCGTCAGCGCTTTTCGGCCGTCCGCAAGACGTAGCCGACGCCTCGCTTGGTTTGGATCAGCGCCGGAGCGTCCGGATCCGTGTCGACCTTGCGGCGCAGGTAGGAAATGTAGGATTCGACGATCGAGGCGTCCCCGTTGAAGTCGTATTCCCAGACATGGTCCAGGATCTGGGCCTTGGAGAGAACCCGGTTGGGGTTGAGCATCAGGTATCGCAGCAGCTTGAACTCGGTAGGCGAGAGCTCGATCGAGCTACCGGCCCGGCGCACTTCGTGCGCGTCGTCGTCGAGCTCCAGATCATCGACGCGGATGACCGCGTCGTCGTCGTCCATCGGCTGGGTGCGGCGCAGCACCGCGCGGATCCGGGCCACCACTTCGTCCAGGCTGAAGGGCTTGGTGACGTAGTCATCGCCGCCGACGGTCAGGCCCGTCACCTTGTCCTCGGTGTCATCGCGGGCGGTCAGGAAGAGCACCGGAAAATGCCGGCCGGCGGACCGGAGCTTGCGGGTGACGGTGAAGCCGTCCATGTCCGGAAGCATCACATCAAGGACGGCCAGATCAGGGTTGTGCTCCTCGGCGGCAGCAAGGGCTTCGCGGCCGTTACCGGCGGCGACAACCTCAAACCCGGCAAAACGCAGGGAAGTTGAGAGCAGCTCGCGGATATTCGGCTCGTCGTCCACAACAAGGAGCTTCGCTTCTGGTCCAGTCTTTTTCACAATTCACATCGTCCTCCCAGTTTCTGGGAATTGTCTGGACGTTGGTTGTGGGTTCCTTGTGCCTTCCCGGTAATGCGGCTGCCTGCCCCGGGCGGCAGGCAGACTGTCCTGCCTCCTTGCGGTGCTGACGTCGGGCAAGGCGTTGCGGTGGGCATGGCCGGGGTCTAGGGTGGTCGGCATCATCGCGCCGTCGGCCGATGCGTTCCGGCAACCCCCGAAGACCAGAGGCGCAGAGGACGGACCATGGACAACAGGTCGGGCAGTGCTGCGTATCCAGCCGCCCTGTCCCTAAAGGATGTGAACGCGGACATGGTGGCCGTGGTCGGCGGCAAGGCTGCGAACCTGGGGGAGATGATCCTTGCAGGTCTTCCCGTCCCGAAAGGGTTTGCGGTGACCACGGACGCGTACCGCGAGGTGACAGCTGCCGCCGGCATGGGCGGCCTTGTGGACAGTCTGGAAGCCTTACGGGACGACGACGGCGGCGTGCCCGACGCCAGCCGCGGGGGCTTGCCCGACGGCGGCTTGCCCGACGACGGCGGCGGCTTTGCCGGTGTCGACGGCGACGGCGGCTTTGCCGCCGGCAGGGGGACAGGTGATGCCGCGTCCCAGACAGAGCCCGCGGCTCTGGCGGCCTTCGCTGCCCGCGCGCGGCAGCTGATACTGGCGGCGCCGGTGCCGGCCCATCTGGCCGACGCGCTCCGAAGTGCCTATGCGGAGCTCGGGAACGATGTTCCGGTCGCGGTCAGGTCCTCTGCGACGGCGGAGGACCTTGACTTCGCCAGTTTCGCCGGGCAGCAGGACACCTACCTGAACGTCGTCGGGACCGACGCCGTTCTTGATGCCGTCCGGCGTTGCTGGGCCTCCCTCTGGACGGAGCGCGCGCTGCTGTATCGTGCGGCCAACAGGGTGGATCAGGCCACCGTGGCGCTGGCCGTCGTCGTGCAGGAAATGGTGGATGTCTCCGTGGCCGGGGTGATGTTCACGGCCAACCCGATCACCGGGAACCGCACTGAAACCGTCATCGACGCGAGCCCGGGCCTGGGCGAGGCGGTGGTGTCCGGGGCCGTGAATCCGGACCATTTTGTGGTGCGCACCGGCAGCGGGGAGATCGTGGAGCAGCGGCTGGGCAGCAAGGCGGTGCTTATCCGCGCACGGCCCGGCGGCGGGACGGAACGGCTGGAGCGACCAACCGCTGACGCGCCTTGCCTGGCTGCCGGCCAGATCCGCGCCCTGACGGACCTGGGACAACACGCCGAACGGCATTTCGGGGCCCCGCAGGATACGGAGTGGGCCATCGATGGAACAGGCTCACCCTGGCTGACCCAATCGAGGCCGATCACCACGCTCTACCCGGTGCCTGTACGGTCCACCGCCGCGCCCAACCCCAGGGCCTACCTGTGTTTCAGCCTCGCGCAGGGGCTGACCCGACCGCTGACACCCATGGGGCTGGCCGGGATCCGCCTGTTTGCCTCTTCGGTGGCACTGAACGCCGGTTTCCATGTCCCCGATCCGCTGGCCGGACCGCCGCCCTACACGGAGGCGGGCCAGCGGATCTTCATTGACTTCACCGCAGCCGTCCGCAGCGCAGTGGGGCGCGCCATCGTGCCCAGGGTGTTCGATGTGATGGAGGCCCGGACAGCTGTCCTGATGCGCCAACTCTTTGACCATCCGGGATTTTCCGTCGTCACGACCTCGGTGCTCCCATTGCTGGTCCGGGTGGGCGGGATTGTGCTGCGGGCACGAGTTCCGGGCCTCGTCCTGGAGGCTCTGCTAAGGCCGACGGCGGCACTGGGCAGGACGGACCGGCTCGCCGGGCACCTGGAGACCTTCATCGCCGTGCCCGCGGACATTTCGGCAGCGCAGCGGCTGGACCACGTGGAACGCATCCTGCTGCGGACGTTTCCGCTCCTTCCGGCCGTTGTCCCCGCAGCGCTCGCAGGATTCGCGCTTCTGGGGCTGGCGCACAAACTGCTGGCGGGAATGGACCAGCCGGGTGAACTGCAGACCGTGCTGCGCGGGCTGCCGCATAACGTGACCACCACCATGGACCTGGATCTGTGGCAGCTTTCGCTTCGCCTGCGGGCGGATGAGGCCAGCGCCACGGCCTTCGCGACGGAATCGGTGGGCGCGCTGGCGCAGGCCTTTGCCGCCGGGATATTGCCGCTGCAGGCCCAGCACGGGGTCCGGGATTTCCTGGCCCGCTACGGCCACCGGGCTGTGGCGGAGATCGATCTGGGTATGCCGCGCTGGTCAGATGACCCGGCCCATATCCTCGGCATGCTTGCCAACTACCTGCGGCTTTCGGACTCTGGTCAGGCGCCGGACGCCCAGTTCGCCAGAGGAGCGGAGCAGGCCGAAGCCATGGTGGCGGATTTGGCGGCCAGGGCCGGACGGCGCGGCCGGCTCCGCGGAAGGCTGGTCGGGCTGAGCCTGCACCGCGCACGCCTCCTGATGGGGCTGCGGGAACTGCCCAAGAACCTCCTTGTCCTGGTGCTCGCCGCTGTGCGGCGCCAGCTGGGACTTATAGGGGAGGAACTGGCCGCCGGCGGCACGATTGAAACGGACGCGGACATCTTCTTCCTGGACCTGGCCGAGGCCCGCCGTGCCCTGGGCGGAGAGGACCAGACCGCCGTGGTGCTGCGCCGCAGGCAGGCCTACGAGCTGGAACTGCGGCGCCGCCACATCCCGCGGATGCTGCTCTCGGACGGCACGGAGCCGGAGGCTGTCGCTGCAAACCGTCCCGAACACGCGCCGGGCGTCCTGCTGGGCAGCCCCGCGTCCGCCGGTACAATCACAGGCAAGGTGCGGGTCATCCTTGATCCGGTGGGCGCCCGGTTGGAACCCGGCGAGATACTGGTAGCACCGTCCACAGACCCCGGCTGGACGCCGCTGTTCCTCACCGCAGGGGGCCTGGTCATGGAGATGGGCGGCGCCAACTCCCACGGGGCAGTCGTCGCGCGGGAA
>DATIMB010000024.1:0-6047 GCA_035475875.1 Micrococcaceae bacterium | reverse complement strand
TGACCGGCCGGCTGAGCCGGGCCACCCTGGAGGCCATCCTTCCCGGCAGCCAGGCCTTCGATTCGCACAAACAGTTCTTCGAGCGCTTCCGCCAGCTGCTGGGAATCGACAACCCCCGGGCTTTCGGCCTGCTGCGGATCCAGCAGTCCGGGCGGGGCATCTCAGGGACCGTGAACGAGTTCTTCCGCAACCACGTTCTTGACACCCCCAAGACGCTCGACGCGGCAGACGCGGCGGTGCAGGACTTCAGCAACCTGAGCGGCATCTGGCGCCAGCTGGAACGGGCGCGGGCGCAGCGCGACCATCTGCAGGCGGTCCCGGAAACCCACGCGCGGTATCACGATGCGGTGGATTCGCTGGAGCGGAACCGTCGGCTGCGCGAGGAAACGCTGCCTGCCTACCGGAACCGGCTGGCGGTCGCCATTGAGGAGAGCACCCACGAACGTCTGGCCGCCCAGGCCGCAGGCATGCAGCGGGACCTCGCCGCGGCGCAGGAACGCCAGACCGGCTACCAGGGCCAGGTGAGTGCGCTGCGGTCGCAGTACGCCGCCGAGGGGGGTGGCCGGATCCAGTCGCTGGAGCGTGAGGTGGAGCTGGCCCGCGCCCTGCTGGCCCAACGTGTTGCCGTGGAGGCCGGCGTCCGGCAGGACCTGACCGCCGCAGGGCTGGACGCGGCAATGCTGGATGCGACGGGGCGGGACGCGGCGGGGCTGAATGCGGCGGGGCTGGATGCCGCGAGGCGGGACGCGGACGACGACGGCGGCCGGGCCGTCTGGTCCGAGGCGGGTCTGGAGGCGGCCCGGGAACACGCTGCCGTCGTCGCCAAGGAAATTGCACTGGCGGCGGATGCCGCCAAGGAACTCAGCCACGACGCGCATGGCGAGGCGGCCGATCTCCGCCGGCAGATCAAGGGGCTGGAACAGCAGATCGAGGCCTTCCGGAAACGGACCAGCAACATCCATCCGGACGCTGTCCGCTGCCGCGACGAGATCTGCGCCAGCCTGGGGCTGGCGGAGGAAGAGATCCCGTTTGCCGGCGAGCTGATCGAGGTTCCCGCCGAGCATGCCCAGTGGCGGCCGGCGGCCGAGCGTGCGCTGCGCACGCTGGCCACCTCAATGCTGGTGCCCGGCGAGCATATCCGTGCGGTAACCCGTTTCCTGAACCGAACCAGCCTGCAGGGACTCTTCCGCTGCATCGATGTCGGCGAGCCGATCGTTGCGCAGCGGCAGGCCGACGGAGATCCGGGCAGCAAGTTGGCCGCCAAGCTGGCCACCAAGGACACCCCGATGGGGCAATGGGTCCGGGAGAAGATCGCCAGCCACTACGACTACCCGTGTGTGGAGAACGAGGACCAGCTGGCCAGCCTGGCCAAGGGCATCAGCCTGGGCGGGGTCGTCAAACAGAATTCCTCCACCCTGGTTAAGGACAACCGCCACGCCCGTCGGAGCGACTATGTGCTGGGGTTCGACAACAAGGAAAAGATCGCCGCGCTGGGCGAAGACCTGCTGGAGCTGGAGCGGGCGCACCGGAAGGCCGACGAGCTCTCGCTGGAACGCTCCTTGCACCAGCAGCAGCTCACCGACCGGCTGGCCGCGATCCGACGGGTCACCGGCGACACCCGGCGCTGGGAAGAGGTGTCCGCGGACCCGCAGCGCCAGGCGCTGGAGCGGGCGCAGGCCAGCCTTGAGCGGGCCCGGGAGGAAAACGAGGATCTGGCGCAGCTGCAGTTTGAGCTGGAAACGGCGCAGCTGAACTATGACAGCGCAACCGCCAGCATCGCCGTCGCCCGGGCTGAACTGGCCCGGACCGACACCGAGCTGGCCGCCTCCATCGAGCGGCTGGCGGATCTGGAGGTGACTGCAGCCGCTGCCGGCGGGACTGCCCAAACGCCCGAGGGGGCCAACGCAGTCACCCGGAACACCGCCGTCGACCATCTGGCGCCGTACTTCACCCCACATGGGGAGGTGGACAGCCAGGCCCGGCTGGACGACGTCGTCTCACGCGTGGACCGCCAGCTGCTCGCCGAGCAGAACCAGCACACCGCGGCGCGGCAGGACGCCGAAAACGCGCTGGTGCGCATCTTCGAGACCTTCCGGGACAAATGGGGCTCCGACTACGGCGTGGGCGTGGCCAGCGCGGCCGACTATGCGGCGCACTACGAGGCGATTGTCAGCGAAGGGCTGCCGCAGCGGCAGGCGGAGTTCCGCGAGTACTTCAATAACCGCACCTATGAGGGATTCAGTGCGCTGCTGCACCTGCTGGACGAGGAACGGCGCAGCATCGGCAGCCGGCTGGCGCCCCTTAACGAGATCCTGGGCAGCGTTGAATATCACGCCGGCTCGCACCTGCACATCGAGGTCCGCACCGCAGTCCCGCCCGCCGCGGTGGCCTTCAAGACCGCGCTGAAGAACGCGCTTCCGCCGCTGGGCCGGCGCCGGAGCGAGGAGGAGATGGACAGCCAGTTCCGCGCGCTGCATGCCATTGTGGAGCGGCTCAAGGACCCGGCACGGCGGCAGTGGCGCGCCGAGGTGCTGGATACCCGCGGGCACGCGCACATCAGCTGCACCCGGATCCAGGAATCCGGCACCCGGTTCACCAACCAGGAGGTGGGCACCATGTCCGGCGGCGAGGGCCAGCGCTTCGACGCCTTCATGATGGCCGCCGCGCTGGCCTACCAGCTGGGCATCGTGGAGCAGGGCTTCAGCACCTACGGGACGCTGATGATGGACGAGGCGTTCGTCAAGGCCAGCCCGAGCTTTGCGCAGGCCAGCATCAACGCGCTGCACGCCTTCGGGTTCCAGCTGCTGCTGGCCGCCCCCGAGGACAAGATCGATCTGTCCCGGTTCCTGGGCTCGGCCACCGAGATCCTGCGCGACGAGGCGACCAACCAGTCCGGGTTTGTGCCGGCCGGGAGGTCGATCGCAAACCCGGTGGATATTGTGCTCCGGGATGTGGTGGGCTGACCCGGAGTTCCTCCTTCCGGGGCGATACACAAACCGGGCCTAATTCACCACGGGTTTAGTCCACGCACAGACAGAACGGATGGCCGGCCGGGTCGAGGAAGACCCGGAAAGTCGTGCCCGGCCGGACCTCAGCCCGGCGGGCGCCGAGTTCGATCATGCCCCGCCTCGCCCTCATGGAAGTCACGCACCATCAGGTCCAGATGCATCGTTGCCCTCCTGCGAGCGGATTTCGGCCCAGTCGCCGTCAACCTTGACCTTCCAGTCCAGCAGGGCACTGTTGAAGACTGCGAGGGCGCCGGCGTCGCGGCAGTCAATAACGAAGCCCGGGTACTTGCCGATAGCCATACCGTCAAAGGTAACGGCGAAGCCGTTACCTTTGACAAGGGCCAGGATCGGCAGCAGGAACGTCTCCTTCCCTGTGGAGCTCAACGCTTCGTGGCGGCGTTTTGTGATCGCTCGGGGTCACTCAAGCGGGCTTTTAGTTGTCTTGCATCTCATGGGAGGCGAATTCCAGTGGTGCCTGCAACACCGGAATTCGCCGGTTATGGGGCATCCCGGTTACGAGAAATCCTTCGATGTTGGCTGCATCTATTGCTCAGAGAGTGTGCAAGAACGCGGTGATGTCATTGGCGAGGAGCTCGGGTTCCTCGTGCGGAGCGAAATGTCCTCCCCGGGGCATCCTTGTGTATCTGGTGACTTCATATGATCGATCGGCCCAACTTTGGGGTGGCTGTGCTAGGTCGAACGGGAATAGGGCGACCGCCGTCGGGACCCGCACCTGATCCACACGCGTTGTGAAGCCGGCTGCGAATTCGTAATACGGGCGGAACGACGTGCCGATGGAGTTCGTGAACCAGTAGACGGATGCGAGGGTGATGAGGTAGTCATCGCTGAATCGTGTCGAGACGTCCCCTCCGCAGTCGCTCCAGGCCCGGTGCTTTTCGAGGATCCAGGACAACAGGCCTGCCGGCGAGTCCGACAGTGCCGGAGCGAGGGTGAGGGGACGGGTTTGCTGCTGGTGTTGGTACGCGCCTTCTGCTGCAACCCAGGTGTTCACATGCTCTAAATATTCTTGTTCTTCGGGGCTGATCGTAGCGGGGTCAAGATGAAGCGGTGCAGCAACTGCGAGGAGATGGATGCCGACGACTGCTTCGGGATGGGCCATGGCCAAACGTGAAGTAATTCCTGCCCCGAGGTCCCCGCCGTGCGCCGCGTACCGGTCGAAGCCGAGATGATCAGTCATCAACCGGTGCCAAAGCTCGTGTGTTTGCTCGTGCAGGGATGGGCGCTGCGGGGAGAATGGCATACCCGGCAGGGCCGGAACAATCACAGTAACGGCCGTCTCGGAACTGCCACCGAACCGCGATGGTGTCGCCAACCGCTCGGCGAGAGCCACGAGTTCGAGCGCGGTGCTTGGCCATCCGTTGGTAAGTATTAAGGGGAGGCCGCCCTGCTTTTCCGGGTCGAATCGAAGATATGCGAGGGACGTGCCGTCAATGTCGGCTGTATGCCAGGGCAATGCGTCGATGTGACGTCGTTGCGCCACCCAGTCGAAGTCCTCGGCCCAGTACGAAACCAGTCGGCGCAGCTCTTCCTGGTCAGTTCCGGCCTCCCAGCCCGTTAGAGGCCAGGAGGCAGGCCACCGCGTGTTATGAAGCCGGCGGCGGACCTCGTTGATTTTTTCGTTTGTCGGATCGAGGGGGAGGGGGGAACGGGACATAGCGCTCATTTCAACTGATGCATAAGTCGTGAGGTTTAGACGAACTTATCGCAGCCTGTGCTGCTTCCTTCTCGTTGGGGCCATGCTGTGTTGGGACAGCGGAAGTGCAAGACTCGGGGTGCGGCCGGGACAATGAATGGAACCGGCCCGAACCCCTTTCCTGAGAAGACGCGGCGGACACGGCCGAAGACTCACTTGTGACTCACTAACGATCTATGCATACGTCCGGAAACGCGGGGCGTGTTGCTTGGCAACAGTGTCCAGCCAACGGACACTAGGAATCTCCGTTCAGGCCCGTGGCAGCTACTATCCGAATGGAGACTCCGTCGGTTATCGCGCTACTCATCCCAGGCGAAACTGGAAAGTTGCCAATCGTCATTGACGCTCCCACTGTCCGATAGCCGATCCCTTAGCGGACGCCAATAAGTCACCTTCGGCTCAACGACCCCGGCCAAGTCAGCGCTCCTATCGAGTGAAGGTGGGGCCGGTTAAGTGGTTGCAGTGTCCGCCGACCACAGGCCGAACCACTGTTCAGCGCCATACTCCTCGAAACGGTCCACCTCGGTGAAACCGAGCTTCGCGGCGACGCGCATTGACTGATTATTGGCGGTCTGAGAACAGAGGACCACCGGCTCGCCCGGGAGCGCGCTGGCGAACCATTGGAGTGCCGCAGCACAGGCTTCGGTGGCATATCCGAGTCCCCAGGCGTGCGGAAGGAACATATAGCCAAGCTCGGCCTCGCCGGCATCTTGGCGGACGTGGCCCGGGTGCTCCGCGTCGCGCCGGTCGAACGTGACCATGCCAATCATCGTTCCATCCAATTCGACCACGAAGAACCCGGGACGTCGTCCGGGCGTTCCCGGCACCGTGCGTTCGAGCTCCTCACGGGGCTGAGCTCCCCCGACATAAGTTCCCACGTCCGCCGAACTGAACAGCTCGATGAGACCTGCACGGTCTCTGGCCTCGGACCCACGGAGCACGAGGCGCTCTGTCTTGATCGGGCGGGGTGGCCAGGCGACGGGTCCGAGATGTGCCATGCGCTTCAGGCTAACCGGGCAGAGCACCTGCTGCGCTCCCGACACACACGATTTGGGTGTCCAACGCTTGCAGATTCCAGATCAACTCAGGACGAATGTCTCCTCATTAGGGGCGCCCGTAAGCCGGTCCCTCACCGCGACAACCCTGCTTTGACGTGCGGTTTTGCTCGGGTGCAGTTTGGGGTGTCGCGTATACCCGGCCCGTAAAAATGCCCGGTGAAGGTGCGTGCCCTAAACGCTACGCATCCAACGGTCTCGTAACCCTTCGGATACGAGGCGTCTCGCCGACCCGGTGACCACTGCGGCGGCAATACTCCAACCTTTGCC
>DATIMB010000023.1:0-13093 GCA_035475875.1 Micrococcaceae bacterium | reverse complement strand
GCTGCGGCCCTGGGCGTCCGCGGTGCCAACCCGCTGGTCGGAGCGGTGATCCTCGATGCGGCCGGCCACCGGCTGGCGGTCGGTTACCACCGCGGGGCGGGCACGCCGCATGCGGAGGCCGACGCCATCGCCCAGCTGCCGGCCGGGATCACTGACCTCTCCGGTGCCACCATCCTGGTCACCTTGGAACCGTGCAACCATTACGGCCGGACCGGGCCGTGCTCCGAGGCCATCATCGCTGCCGGGATCGGCCGGGCAATCTACGCCGTCGACGACCCGCACGGGGCCGCGGCCGGGGGAGGCGCCCGCCTGCGGCAGGCCGGACTCGACGTCCGCAGTGGCCTGCTTGCCGAGGCCGCAACGGAGTTGAACCGGCGCTGGTTGCTGGCGGTGAAGCAGGCCAGGCCCTTCATCACGCTGCACATTGCGCAGACGCTGGACGCCCGGATCGCGGCCGCGGACGGAACGAGCCAGTGGATCACCTCGCCCGAGTCGCTGGCGGACAACCATGCCACCCGGAGCCGGATCGATGCGATCCTGGTGGGCACCGAAACCGTCCTGGTGGACAATCCGCGGCTGACCGCGCGGAACCAGGACGGGTCCTCCTCCGGGCATCAGCCGCTGCGCGTGGTGATGGGCCTGCGGGATGTGCCGGCGGAGGCCGCCGTCCGCCGGTCGCCGACCGACGGCGGCGACTGCGGATTCCTGCATCTGCGCACCCGCGACCCGCTGCTGGCGGCCGCGCAACTGCACCACCGCGGCGTCCGCCACCTGATGGTGGAGGGCGGGTCGCGGGTGGCCGGGGCGTTCCTGAAGGCCGGGCTGGTGGACGAGCTGATCCTCTACCTGGCCCCGACCTTGCTCGGCGCCGGGGTTCCGGCGCTGGGCGACCTGGGCATCGGCACCCTGTCCCAGGCCCAGCACTGGATCTGGGACAGCAGCGGCGGGGGCGCCGCCGTCGCCCTCGGCAAAGACCTACGACTTCATTTGACACCGGCTGCGGAAGCGGCCATTGACGAAAATGCTGGAGGCAATTGACATGTTTACCGGAATCATCGCCGAACAGGGCCGTGTGGTCTCGCTGACCCCGGACCGGGAGAATGCCAGCGCCACGCTGGTGCTCCGGGCCGGCGCCACCCTGGCCGGACTGGAACTGGGCGGCTCGGTCGCGGTGAACGGCGTTTGCCTGACCGCTACCCGCATCGACGGGAGCGAGTTCGCCGTGGACGTGATGGGGGAGACGCTGGACCGGACGACGACGGGCCGGCTGGTTCCAGGGGACCCGGTGAACCTGGAGCGCTGCGTACCGGCAGGCGGCCGGCTGGACGGGCATGTGGTGCAGGGTCATGTGGACGGCGTCGGGACGCTGCTGGAGCGCCAGGACCTGGGCAACTGGGAGCGCCTGCGGTTTGCCGTGCCCGCCGCGCTGGCCCGCTACATTGCTGAAAAGGGGTCCATCGCCGTCGACGGGGTATCCCTGACGGTCACGGCCGTCAGTCCGGCTGAGGAGGACATCCCCTGGTTCGAGGTCGGGCTGATCCCCACCACTCTGGCGGAGACGGGCCTGGGCGGCAAAACCCAGGGCGGTCAAGTCAATCTGGAGGTGGACGTGCTGGCCAAGTACACGGAGCGGCTGCTGGCGTTTGCCCCGCGCGTGGGACGTAAGGCCGGACACGCGGCGGAGGCGGGACTGTGAGCGCCGTGGGCCGGCACGGCCTGCTGGATCCGGTGCAGGACGCGGTGGCGGCCATCGCAGCCGGGAAACCGGTGCTGGTGGTGGACGACGAGGACCGGGAAAACGAGGGCGACATCATTTTCGCCGCCCAGCACAGCACTCCGGCGCTGATGGGCTGGACCATCCGGCACAGTTCCGGGGTGATCTGCATTCCGCTGTCCGGGGACCGGGCGGACCTGCTGGAACTGCCGCCCATGGCGGTGGTCAACCAGGACGCCAAGGGGACCGCGTACACGGTCTCCTGCGATGCGGCTACAGGCGTGAGCACCGGCATCAGCGCCACCGACCGTTCGCGGACCGCCCGGGTCCTGGCGGATCCGGCGTCCACGCCGGCCCAGCTGACCCGTCCCGGGCACATCTTCCCGCTGCGCGCGGTGGACGGAGGGGTGCGGGAGCGTGCCGGACACACCGAAGCCGCCGTCGAACTATGCCGGCTGGCCGGCTGCGCACCGGTGGGCGTGATCGCCGAGGTGGTGCACGACGACGGCGAAATGATGCGCCTGGACGCGCTGCGCCGGTTCGCCGACGAGCACGGCTGCCCGCTGATCTCCATCGAAGACCTGATCAAATACCTGATCACGGACCCCCACCTCGTTGAGTGTGGAGGTACGCCCCTTGAAACCCCCGTCCAAGGGGCACAACTCCACACTCAACAGCCGGGGGTGCGGCGGTGATAGCCGAGCGTCCCCTACCGGTTACCGGGGGACCCATTGTCCAACTGCCGACGGCGTTCGGCCAGTTCCAGGGGCAGGCATGGACGGATGAAACCACCGGCATCGAACATATGACGGTGAGTGCGCCGGTACCGGCAGACGCCGGGGACGGTGTGGGGTCCGTGGACGAAGGCCAGGGGCCCTCGGGTGCGGAAGCCGGGCCGGTCCCGTTGGTGCGGCTGCATTCGGAATGCCTCACCGGCGACGTTTTTGGCTCCTACCGCTGCGACTGCGGCGAACAGCTGGCCTATGCCCTGGGCCTGATCCACGAGCAGGGCGGCACGCTCCTCTACCTGCGCGGGCATGAGGGCCGGGGGATCGGGCTGGCGAACAAGCTGCGCGCCTATGCCCTGCAGGAAGGCGGCGCGGACACCGTGGATGCCAACGAGCAGCTGGGACTGCCGGTGGACTCGCGCGACTATGCCGCGGCGGCCGCCATCCTGGAATCCATGGGACTGCGCCGGATCCGGCTGTTGAGCAACAATCCACTCAAGTACGACAAGCTCTCCGAACACGGCATCCAGGTGGTGGAAATGGTCCGCACCGAGGTGCCCTCCCGGGAGCAGAACATCCGCTACCTGCAGACCAAACGCGACCGGATGAACCACACCCTCAGCCTTCTGGACGGCAATCACACCTCCGGCCGGCCGGCCCCTGTTCAGCCGGCCGCTGGACAGCCGTCCCCTGTGCAGCCGGCCCCTGTCCAGCACATCCCTACCCAGCATGTCCCTACCAGGAAAGGCAACCACGCATGAGCGGCCACGGAGCACCCTCGATCGACCTGACCCACCTCGACGGCAAGGCCGCGGCACTGCGGCTGGCCGTGGTGGCCGCCCTTTGGCACACCGAAATCATGGACGGCCTGCTGGCGGGCGCGCTGCGGGCCGCCGCCGATGCGGGCATTGCCGAGCCCGCGGTACTGCGCGTCCCAGGCAGCTTCGAACTGCCTGTCGCGGCGGCCCGGCTGGCACCCGACTATGACGCCGTCGTCGCCCTGGGCGTGGTGATCCGCGGCGGCACGCCGCACTTTGAGTACGTCTGCCAGGCCGCCACCATGGGCCTGACGGAGGTCAGCGTGCGCACCGGCGTGCCCGTCGGTTTCGGCGTGCTGACCTGCGACAACGAGCAGCAGGGCCTGGACCGGGCGGGGCTGCCGGGCTCCAGCGAGGACAAGGGCTACGAGGCGACCTCGGCGGCCCTGTCCACGGCGCTGCTGCTGGCCGGACTGGGATGACGTTCTTCACAGTCCGGGCCCGGCGCAGGGTGCTGCAGGCAAACCCAGTAGGCTTGATGCCGTGAAGAATTTCGAAAGCCTGTTTGCCGAGCTGAGCGACAAGGCCGCCGCCCGTCCTGCGGGCTCCCGCACCGTGGCCGAGCTGGACTCCGGCGTGCACGGCATCGGCAAGAAGGTGGTCGAGGAGGCCGCCGAGGTATGGATGGCCGCCGAATACGAATCGGACGTGGCCGCGGCGGAGGAGATTTCCCAGCTGCTCTACCACCTGCAGGTCCTGATGATCGCCAAAGGACTGACGCTGGCGGACGTGTACAAGCATCTCTAGCCACCACCGCGTGGCCAACCCTGCCTGAACCGTCCCTGAAGTCATCCAAACAGCGAAAGATTCCCAACCATGCTTAGAGTTGCCGTCCCCAACAAGGGGTCCCTGTCCGAGGCCGCCTCCGCGATGCTGGCGGAGGCGGGCTACCGCCAGCGCCGTGATCCGCGCGAGCTGGTCATGGTCGACCCGGACAATGACATTGAATTCTTCTTCCTCCGTCCGCGGGACATCGCGGTCTACGTCGGCTCCGGCACGCTCGACGTCGGCATCACCGGCCGCGATCTGCTCCTGGACGCGCAGGTGGCTGCGGAGGAACGGCTGCCGCTGGGCTTTGCGGCATCAACCTTCCGCTTTGCCGGCCCGGTGGGCCGGTTCTCCTCGGTGCAGGACCTGGAGGGGACCCGGCTGGCGACCAGCTACGACGGGCTGCTGCGCGACTTCCTCGACGGCCGGGGCATCAGCGCCCGCGTGGTCCGGCTGGACGGCGCCGTGGAGTCCTCCGTCCGGCTCGGCGTCGCGGACGCAATCGCCGACGTCGTCGAAACCGGGAACACGCTCAAGGCCGCCGGGATGGAAATCTTCGGCGAGCCGATCCTCAAATCCGAGGCGGTGCTGATCGGCCGCCGCGGAGCCGAGGCACCGGCCGGACTGGACGTGCTGATCCGCCGGCTGCAGGGCGTGCTGGTGGCCCGGCGCTACGTGCTGATGGACTATGACATCCGCAAGGACCTGGTGGAAAAGGCCGCAACGCTCACCCCCGGCCTCGAGTCACCCACCGTGTCCCCGCTGCGCGATTCCGACTGGGTGGCCGTCCGGTCCATGGTGCCCAAGACGGACACCAACCGGATCATGGATGAGCTCTACGACCTGGGCGCGCGGGCCATCCTGGTCAGCAGCATCCACGCCTGCCGGATCTAGGAGGAGGCCGATCATGGGTGTTGCCATCCGCGTCATTCCCTGCCTGGACGTCGACGCCGGCCGGGTGGTCAAGGGGATCAACTTTGAAGGCCTGCGCGATGCCGGCGACCCGGTGGAACTGGCGCACCGCTATGACCGGGCCGGTGCCGATGAGCTGACCTTCCTGGACGTTACGGCCTCCTCCGGCAACCGCGAGACGACCTTCGACGTCGTCGCCCGGACCGCCGGCGAGGTGTTCATTCCGCTTACCGTCGGCGGCGGCGTGCGCGGCGTGGCGGAGGTGGACAAGTTGCTGCGCTTCGGAGCGGACAAGGCCTCCATCAACACCGCCGCCGTCATCCGGCCGGAGGTGATCGACGAGATCACCCGGCATTTCGGCTCCCAGGTGCTGGTGCTCTCCGTGGACGCCCGGCGCAGCCGCCCCGGCGGCCCTCCCACCCCTTCCGGTTTCGAGGTCACGACGATGGGCGGACGGCAGGGCACCGGGATCGACGCCGTGGCCTGGGCCCGCGAGGCGGCGGGCCGCGGGGTCGGCGAGATCCTGCTCAACTCGATTGATGCCGACGGGACGCTGGAGGGTTTCGATCTGGAGCTCATCCGCGCGGTCCGGGCGGCGGTGAAGGTGCCGATCATCGCCTCCGGCGGGGCCGGCAAGCCCGAGCACTTCCCGCCGGCCGTGGCTGCCGGCGCGGATGCCGTGCTGGCCGCCTCGGTGTTCCACTTCGGCCCTGACAACGCGATCGCCGAGGTTAAGGCCGCGATCCGCGACGCCGGCTATGAGGTCCGCTAAAGGCCGTTGAGTGTGGACTTCTGCCCCTTGGGCGGGGTGTTTAAGGGGCAGATCTCCACACTCAACAGGAGGGGGTGGGGTGGGGGATGCGCGCGGTTAGAGGCCGACTTCGGCGGTCTGCAGCAGGGCGACGGCGTCGGGCTGGCCCTCGAAGGTGACCAGGGCCTGGCGGGTGCGGCCGTGGGCGTGCATGAGCAGCTCGCCGGGTTCGCCGACGATGGCGACCGAGACGGCAGCACGCTTGGCGACGTGGCGCGGACCGGCGGGCTGGACGAGCACGATGCCCAGATCCACCCCGCGGTAGAGAATGGCAGCGCGTTTGACCAGCTCGTCCCAAAGCGCGGCGGAGTATTCCTCGTCCAGCGCGCGCGGTGCCCAGCGGTCCGTGGCGCGGCGGATGTCCTCGGTGTGGATGAAGTACTCGATCAGGTTTGAGCTTTCGTCCACGGCCTTGATCTTCATCGGGGACAGGGCCGGCGGTCCGGCGCGGAACTGCCCCACGAGCTTCGCGTAGGCCTCCGGCGAGCCGGACTTTTCCGCCAGTTTGAAGGTCGCCTTGTCCGAGGCGCGGTTGAAGGGCTTGAGCAGCAGGCCCAGCCCGACGCCTGCATTGCGCTCCCGCAGGTACAGGTGCGCCGCCAGCTCCTGGGTGCGCCAGCCGGCACAGAGCGTGGGGGCGCCAGGGCCGGCTGCGAGCAGCGTTTCGGCCAGGACTTCACGGGAGGGATCTACAAAATGCATCACTTGTGAAATTAGCATGCATTACTCATCCGGGGGCAGTATGAACCGCCGAATTCTGCTTTGCCTCCGGGGCACTAGAATTGGGGTGATGTCTGAACAGCCCAGCACCCTGTCCTCCGCCGGCGCCAAAGAGCAGCCGGGCCCGGATTCCACCCCGCAGCCGGGCCAGGATTCCACCCCGCAGGAGTCCGTCGCGGCACTGCCGGAGGCACTTGCGGCGCGGCTGAAGCGCGATGCGGCCGGGCTGGTGGCAGCGGTCATCCAGCAGTTCGACAGCGGCGAGGTGCTGATGCTGGGCTGGATGGATGATGAGGCGCTGCGGCGCACGCTGGGTTCCGGCCGGGTCACCTTCTACTCGCGTTCCCGGCAGGCCTACTGGCGCAAGGGCGACACCTCCGGCCACGTCCAGTACGTCAAGTCCGTGGCGCTGGACTGCGACGGCGACGCACTGCTGGTCCGGGTGGACCAGGTGGGCGCTGCCTGCCACACCGGGACCAGGACCTGCTTCGACGGCCGGGAACTGGACGCCGTCGTCGGCTGACATCCGGTACCCATGCACCATCAACGCAGCACCGCAAAATCCATGGAAGGCCAATAAACCAGATGCAGGATCTCGGCGTGATCAGCCCGAACCTTGAGGAGTTCCGCCAGCTCGCGGCCACCCGCAGGGTCATCCCGGTGCGGCTGAAGGTGCTGGCCGATGCGGAAACCCCGATCGGTCTGTACCGCAAACTGGCCCAGGGCCAGGCCGGCACCTTCCTGTTGGAATCCGCCGCGGTGGGCGGGGTCTGGTCGCGCTATTCCTTCATCGGCGTGCGGTCCCGCGCGACCCTGACCACCGACGGCGCCGGAAATGCCTGCTGGCTGGGTGAACCGCCGGTGGGCGTGCCGGCTGGCGGCAATCCGGTCGAGGCGCTGCGGGCCACGCTGCAGGCGCTGCACACCGAGCGCTTCGAGGAGCTGCCGCCCTTCACCTCGGGCCTGGTGGGCTTTGTGGGCTGGGAATCGGTGCGGCACTGGGAGAAGCTGGTGTCCGCCCCGGAGGATGACCTGGGGTTGCCGGAACTGGCGCTGAACCTGGTGGCGGACATGGCGGTGCACGACAACGCGGAGGGCACCGTGCTGCTGGTGGCCAATGCCATCAACCTGGACAACACCGCCGAGCGGGTCGACGAGGCCTGGCACGACGCCGTCGCCCGGGTGAATTCCATGCTGGAGCAGATCAGCACAGCGGTCCCGCAGCCGGTCTCGGTGCTGGACGGCGGCGCCGCGGACTTCGCCGCCAGCGTCCGGCAGCGCTGGGCCGAGGCCGACTACTTGGCCGCGATCGACCGCGGGAAGGAAGCCATCGTGGACGGCGAGGTGTTCCAGGTGGTGATTTCGCGCCGCTTCGAGATGGACTGCGCGGCCTCCGCGCTGGACGTTTACCGGGTGCTGCGCAACACCAATCCGAGCCCCTACATGTACCTGTTCAGTTTCGAAGACGCGGCCGGCCAGGGTTATTCCATTGTTGGTTCCTCGCCGGAATCCCTGGTCACGGTGACAGGCGATGAGGTCATCACGCATCCGATCGCCGGCTCCCGGCCCCGCGGAAAAACCGTCGAGGCGGACAAGGCGCTGGGCGAGGAACTGGTGGCGGACGCGAAGGAGGGGGCCGAGCACCTGATGCTGGTGGACCTGGCCCGCAACGACATCTCCAAGGTCTGCCTGCCGGGCACCGTGGACGTCACCCAGTTCATGGAGGTGGAGCGGTTCAGCCACATCATGCACCTGGTCTCCACCGTCGTCGGGACCCTGGACCCGGACCGCACCGCCTACGACGTGCTGGCCGCGACCTTCCCGGCGGGCACGCTCTCCGGCGCGCCCAAGCCGCGGGCGATGCGCCTGCTCGATGAGCTGGAACCGCACCGGCGCGGGATTTACGGGGGAGTGGTGGGCTACCTGGACTTCGCCGGGGACATGGACATGGCCATCGCGATCCGCTCCGCCCTGCTGCGCGGCGGCCGGGCCTACGTGCAGGCCGGCGGGGGCATCGTGGCCGACTCGGACAATGCCATGGAGGCCCAGGAATCGGTCAACAAGGCGGCAGCTCCGCTGCGCGCCGTCCACGCGGCGGCCTCGCTGCGGAACATCGACGCCGGCTCGGCAGCGCCGGCAGGAATGGCGGAAGCGCGGTGAATTCCCCCGAAAACGAAAACCAGAATGACAGCCTGAACCAGGATCCGAGCCAGGACCGGGACCAGCACCTGCCGGAGGGCCACGCCCATTCGGCCCGCAGCCTGCCGCGCTGGCAGCGCAAGTCCACACTGATCATGCTGGCCGTGCTGGCGGCGCTGGTGGTCTTCGGCACGACGACGCAGACCTGGGTCCACGTCCAGCTGGCCCAGGGCGTGGTGAAGCAGGCGGACCTCAACGTTCCCGGCAGCAAGGCGGCCACGGCCGTCACCGCACTGGCCCTGGTGGCGCTGGCCGGGGCGCTGGCCGCCTCGATTGCCGGCCGGATTGCCCGCATCGTCGCCGCGGCGATCGTGCTGCTGGGTGCCGCCGGCATCGTGGCCTCGGCGGTGGCCGTGCTGGCGGACCCGCAGGGCTCCGCCTCCGGACCGGTGGGAACGGCCACCGGCGTCACCGGCGTTCCCGCGCAGGCGACGACGACGGCGTTCCCGGCCATCGCCGTCGTCGCCGCCGTGCTGCTGGGCGTGGCGGCCGTGCTGATAGGCCTGATGGGACGGCACTGGACGCAGCGCACCAAGTACGAGGCGGCGGCTCCCGGACCGGAAGCGGCGAAGGAGCCGGCGGCCGCCGCGGCGGCCGAGGATGGGCCGCTGGACGATATTGACAGCTGGGACCAGCTCAGCCGGGGCAACGACCCGACCAGCTGAACGGGCTGAACGGCCCTAACCGGCCCGGCCGGCAGCCGGGACCGGAGCGCGCGCAAGGGCGCGGGCAACTAATGGCAGAATGGAAGCAGTATCCATAGCGAGGGAGAGTCCATCATGAGCAACAAGACAGTAGCCAACAGCCAACCGGTAGCGGTGACCGAGGATCTGTCTCATACCCCCGAGCTTGGCCACGGCAACAGCCCGGCCGCCTGGACCTGCGTCAGCGTGATGCTGGTCGGCGCCCTGGTCGCCTGCGTGGCATTCGTCCTCGGCCCGGCCGCCACGATCGCCTTCATTATCGGTGTGGTCATCATGGTGCTGGGCCTGGCCGTCGGCGTGGTCATGAAGGCGATGGGCTACGGCGTTGGCGGCAGCAAGCTGAACAACAGCGGCCACTGAGCGTGAGCGTTCTCGACGACATCATTGCCGGCGTCCGAGAGGATCTTGAGCTCCGCCGGCAGACCGTCGGCCTGCCGGAGTTGCGGGAACTGGTTTCCGGTCTGCCGTCCGCCCGCGACGCGTATGCCGCCCTCGGCGGCGGCCGGGCGCAGCACGGCGACCTGCGGGTGATCGCAGAGGTGAAACGGCGCAGCCCCTCGAAGGGGGATCTGGCGCCGATTGCGGATCCGGCGGCCCTGGCGCGGGCGTATGACGACGGCGGCGCGTCGGTGATCAGCGTACTCACCGAGCAGCGCCGCTTTGGCGGCTCGCTGGCCGACCTCGACGCGGTGCGCGCCGCCGTCGACCTGCCGTTGCTGCGCAAGGACTTCACCGTCGACGCCTACCAGATCTGGGAGGCGCGGGCGCACGGCGCGGACCTGATCCTGCTGATCGTGGCGGCCCTGGATGATGCCCAGCTGCGCGAATTCCTGGACCTGGGCCATGAGCTGGGCATGAACGTGCTGGTGGAGACGCACACGGCCGAGGAGGTGCTGCGCGCCGTCGCCGCCGGTGCCCGGATCATCGGGGTGAATGTGCGCAACCTCAAGACCCTCGAGGTGGACCGCAGCGTCTTCGGCGCCCTGGCGGACCAGATACCCGCCGGAATCGTGGTGGTGGCCGAGTCCGGTGTCCGAAACGCCGCCGACGTCAGCCATTACGCCGCGCACGGGGCGCAGGCCATCCTGGTCGGCGAGGCGCTGGTCAGCGATGCCACCCCGGCCGAGCGGATCGCCGAATTCAAAGCGGCAGCCGCCGCGGCCCAGCCGGCCCGCTGAGCCCAGGCGGCCAAGAAGCCTGGCCTCTCCGGGCCGCGCCCCGAACCCCGGCGCGGGCCCAGGCGCCGGAACATTTCCATGCAACAGCTAATCAGGACAGGACGGTGGGACTGATGGCCAGCACGCCAGCAGCTTCGTCAGAGGATAACCAGCCGACGGCGGAGGGCTTCCTGCAGGTGGACAGTGCGGCGCCGGAGGCGGACCGCGGCAGCGGAGCGCATCTGCGGCACGCGCCGGGGCCGTACTTCGGCTCCTACGGCGGACGCTGGATGCCCGAGTCGCTGATCGCAGCCCTGGATGAGCTGGAAGACACCTTCGAGAAGGCCAAGGCGGACCCGGACTTCCTGGCCCAGCTGGCGGACCTGAACAAGAACTACTCCGGCCGGCCCTCGTTGCTGACCGAGGCCAAGCGGTTCTCCGCACACGCCGGCGGCGCCCGGGTCTTCCTCAAGCGCGAGGACCTCAACCACACCGGCTCGCACAAGATCAACAACGTGCTGGGCCAGGCCCTGCTGGCCAAGCGGATGGGCAAGACCCGCGTCATCGCCGAAACCGGGGCGGGCCAGCACGGCGTTGCCAGCGCCACGGCGGCGGCCCTGCTGGGGCTGGACTGCGTGGTCTACATGGGGGCGGAGGACTGCCGCCGGCAGGCATTGAATGTGGCCCGGATGGAACTGCTCGGGGCCAAGGTGGTCCCGGTGACCAACGGCTCGCAGACCCTCAAGGATGCCATCAACGACGCGCTGCGCGACTGGGTGGCCAACGTGGACAGCACGCATTATCTGCTGGGTACCGCCGCCGGGGCGCACCCGTTCCCGGCCATGGTCCGGTTCTTCCACGAGGTCATCGGCGAGGAGGCCCGGGAGCAGATCCTGGCCCAGACCGGCCGGCTGCCGGACGCCGTCTGCGCCTGCATCGGCGGCGGCTCTAACGCGATCGGCATCTTCCACGGCTTCCTGGACGACGCCGAGGTGCGGCTGTACGGGTTCGAGGCCGGCGGCGACGGCGTGGAAACCGGTCGCCATGCCGCCACCATAACCCTGGGCCGGCCCGGGGTGCTGCACGGCGCCCGTTCCTACCTGATGCAGGACGAGGACGGCCAGACCATCGAGTCGCACTCCATCTCCGCCGGACTGGACTACCCGGGCGTCGGACCTGAACACTCCTATCTGGCGGACATCGGCCGGGTGGGCTACGAGCCCATTACCGACTCCGAGGCGATGGATGCCTTCCGCCTGCTCTGCCGCACCGAGGGGATCATCCCCGCCATCGAGTCCTCGCACGCGCTGGCCGGAGCCATCAAGGTGGGCCACCGGCTGACCGAGGGCGCTGCGGATCCGGCCCAGACCATCATCATCGTGAACCTGTCCGGGCGCGGCGACAAGGACGTGGCCACCGCCGCGGAATGGTTCAACCTGCTCGACGCGAAGTCGGCGGAGTCCCAGATCGGCCAAGAGGGAGAACAGCTGTGACCAGCACCGAACCCACCAGCAGCCAGGCCGCCGGCCAAACGGCCAGCAAATCCGCCGCGGCCATCGACCGCGCCCGGGCGCAGGGCCGCGCCGCGCTGATCGCCTACCTGCCCGCCGGCTACCCCAGCGTGCAGGCCACCATCGACGCCGGCATCGCGCTGGCGGAAAGCGGTGTGGACCTGATCGAGATCGGCATCCCGTACTCGGACCCGGTGATGGACGGCTCCGTCATCCAGGCCGCCACCACCGAGGCCATCGCCAATGGCTTCCGCGTTGCCAGCGTCTTCGACGTCGTCGCCGGCATCACCGCCGCCACGGACGCGGCCGTGCTGGTGATGACCTACTGGAACCCGGTGCTGCGGATGGGCGTGGACGAATTCTCCCGCCGGCTGGCCGAGGCCGGCGGCGCCGGGCTGATCACCCCAGACCTGATCCCGGACGAGGCCGCCGAGTGGTTCGCGGCGTCGGACAAGTACGGCCTGGACCGGGTGTTCCTGGTGGCCCCGTCCTCCTCGCCCGAGCGCCTGGCCCGCACCGTGGCGGCCAGCCGCGGCTTTGTCTACGCCGTGTCCATCATGGGCGTCACCGGTGCCCGCACCCAGGTCAGCAGCAGCGCCCAGAAACTGGTGGCGGACACGCACCGCGCCGGCGCCGAGCGGGTCTGCGTCGGGCTGGGCGTCAGCCGGCCGGAGCACGTCCGCGAGATAGCAGCGTACGCCGACGGCGTCATCGTCGGCACCGCGCTGGTGGCGGCGATGCGCGACGGCGGCGTGCCGGCGGTGGCGGAATTGGGCAAGGAACTGCGTTCCGGCCTGCTCCCGACAGGGCAGGGAAGCTGAGCGTGCTGCCGGCAGCGGCCGCCTCAACCGGAATGGTGCTGCCCGCCAGCATCCCCTCTCCGGCCTGGTCGGGCTTCAGCATCGGCCCCGTCACCGTCCATGCCTACGCGTTGTGCATCCTCGCCGGCATCATCGCCGCCGTCGTGCTGACCAATGTGCGCTGGCGGCGCCGGCATGCGCCCGAGGGATCGATCTGGGACATCGCCATCTGGGCCATCCCGTTCGGGATC
>DATIMB010000022.1:0-9166 GCA_035475875.1 Micrococcaceae bacterium | reverse complement strand
GTGCCGACAAGGGCTACCCCGTCGGGGTGGATCGGCCGGTCAGGGCGGACCTTTTTCAGGGTTCTGAAAATGAGGGCGAAAACGTGGCCGCCAACCGCACTGATCGGCTCGCCTGGTAGGTGTCCCATCGCCGCTCCTCGTCATGCCGCTGTCCAAGGTTCGCACGCTAACCAGCTCGCGGTCCAGCGGTTCAGGGCTGGTTGGGGGATACCGTTCGAACGGGGTTCCGAAGCCACTGGTCATGTTCTCTGGTTTGTCTGTGGGGAACCCCAGCGGTAGGTGTGACGGTGAACAGTGTGGCAGTGTGACGGGTGATAAGGACACCGTGGCGGTTCCGGTCGGCCACTCGGGTGGCGTGGCTGATGGCCGCTTCCAGGTCTGTCTGAAGGGTGTCTGCGCTTTTGGCGACAACGTGGTAAATAACCTTTGCCGCAAGCGGCATCTCTGACTGCTCTCGTTCTTGGATGGGAACGCTGTTCGGATTGTTCATCCGAGGACCTCCTGGGTCTGGCTGAGTAAGTGGGCGCTGCAGTCCTCAAGGGGAGGGCTACCGGCCGCTGATGGAGGAGGACGGCGTGAACAGCATAGAAACGGGCAGCATGTGGATGAAAGAGTTCAGGAGCTTCCGCGTGTTTTCAGCTTTATTGAAGGTTTAGTGCAATTTGATCGTCGAGGGCGCTGGGTTGAAAGCTATGGACCCATGCGAGCACCGTGAAGCGGCTCAAGATGGGTCAGAAGATAAGCATACTTATGGATTGCTATAATTCGACTGGGCGGCGGGTTACTGCTGATCCACTCACAGCCAGCGAGATCATCGAAGTTGGCGGCGGCCTGCGGCCGCTCCCCGGAACGTGCAGCCACTGGAGGAGGACGAATGGAAAGGCCCATCGAGGCAGCCGATCCTCCGGACCGCGCTACGGCCGCCCAAGGCAAGGCCGACGGACGCGGACCGGCCCCGATCAGGAGCCTGGCACGGGTCGTCCGTATTTTGGGTCCGGGCCTGACGACGGGGGCGGCCGACGACGATCCTTCTGCCATTGCGACATACGCCCAGGCCGGTGCCCTGTACTCGCACGCGGCGCTGTGGACGATCCCCATCACCTTGCCGCTGATGATGGCGGTCCAGGAAATCTCAGACCGCACCGCCCTGACCACCGGAGACAGCCTCGGCCGGCTCATCCGGCGCCGATTCCCCTGGGGAGTTCAGATCATTGTCGGCGTCATGCTCGCGGGCATGCTGATCGCCAATGTCCTGAACATCGGGGCCGATTTAATGGCCATCGGACAGGGCATGGAACTCCTCGGTGCCGGCCCCGACCACCTCTGGAGCGCCCTGGCCGGTATCGGCATCATGGTCATGCTCATCACCAGCTCATCAAAAACCATTTCACAGATCTTCAAATGGTTATGCCTGACGCTACTGGCCTATATCGCGGTTATGTTCGTCACCCGCGTGGATTGGAGCAGCGTGGCAGCAGGCCTCACCGGGCAGCAATTCCGCTTCGACCAAAACTATCTGGGGATCATCGTCGCGATCTTCGGAACGTCCATCTCCCCGTACCTGTTCTTCTGGCAAAGCGCCGACAGAGTCGAGGAACTGCGCGCCGAGGACACCCCCGGCCGGACCACCATGCCCCTGAAGGAACGCGGTCGAGCGGGGGCGAAGGGCAAACTGCGCAGCAGCCGCATCGATGTGTTCACCGGCATGGGCTTCTCCCAGCTCATCGTCTTTTGCATCGTCGTCGCCACCGGGGCCACGCTGGGCCAGCACGGAAGCCAGATCAAATCAGCTGCGGACGCGGCGAAGGCCCTCGAGCCCATCGCCGGCTCCGCCTCCACCCTGCTCTTCGCAGCCGGTTTCATCGGTTCGGGAGTCCTGGCCATCCCTGTCCTGGCCGGATCGGCCTCCATGGGATTCGCTGCCCTGCTGGACAGGAACTGGGGGTTCGACCGCAACCCCCGCAAAGCACCGGCCTTCTACACGCTCGTCGTGGTGGGAACCATCGCCGGAGTTCTGTTAAGCCTTTTCTATCCAGACCCGTTCAGCCTGCTGGTCTTCGTCGCCGTCGTCAACGGCATCGCCGCCGCCCCCTTCGTCATCGTCCTGATGCTCATCTCCGGCAACCGCACCATCATGGGCCAACACCGTAACGGCAAGCTCGCCACAACGCTGGGCTGGATCGCCGCGGCGGTGATGGCCGCAGCAGGAACCATCGGCGTGTGGCAGATCTTCCACGACACATAGATGGAACGCATGGCTGGCAGCCCCAGTGTGGGACCCAGGATCCAGAATCCAGGATCCAGAGCCGACGACGACGTCGCCTGGCGGCGGCAACATGCTGCCGGCGCACTGGATGACGGGGCCGACCGGGGCCGTGGACGCTGACTCCCTCGGCCAGAGAGGCTCTCTTGTCATGGGCAACACCGGGTGGCGTCAGGACGCGTTGCGCCCCGGCCACTCCTTGCCCGCCCATGGGTCGTAGTCAGCGATGAGCTGCTCCTGTGGGGGACGCTCATTTTCGGGGACGTGCTGCAGGTTCACCCGAACGCGGTACCAGAGCGAACTGGATCCCCGCATTCCGTCAACGAGTATGTCGGCGGGGTGCAGGGCCGGGACGAGGTCCGCGTGCCGGGCCTTCCATTCGTCAAGTGCCGCGAGCGCCTCGGGCTTGGTCCTCGTACGTGCCACCTCTATCAGCGGCATCAACGACTGTCGGCGGCCTGAGCCGTCGCCGCCCCGGGGCGGCTTTTCGGCGGGGCCGAGCTCGTCGGCCAAGGCGATCAGTCCGTCCAGTGTCCCTACCGCGTCTTCGATACCGGCGTGCGGATCGCCGACCGCTGCGAAACGCTCAAGCACCGTGGGCACCGTGAACTGTTCCGGCCGGGTGGAGGTGACCTCGTCCCAGGTGAGCGGAGTCGAGACCCGGGCGTCGGGCAGGGGACGGATCGAATATGCCGATGCCACGGTGCGGTCCTTGGCGTTCTGGTTGAAGTCGACGAACACACTCTCGCCGCGCTCCTCTTTCCACCAGCGCGCGGTGGCGAGTCCCGGAGCGCGGTTCTCGATCTCGCGGGCCAGGGTCTCGGCGGCGAGCCGCACGTCGCGGTACGACCACCGGGGCGCGATGCGCACCAGGATGTGAAGTCCCCGGGAACCGCTCGTCTTCGGCCACCCCACCAGTCCGACGTCGTCGAGCACCTCCCGCGCGACGTAGGCGACGTCCACGATCTGCGACCAGTCGACCCCCGGCATCGGGTCAAGGTCGACGCGGAGCTCGTCGGGGTGCTCGAGGTCCGCAGCGCGCACGGGGTGCGGGTTGAGGTCAAGGCATCCGAGATTCACGATCCACGCCAGGCCGGCAGCATCCCGGATGACGGCCTCTTCGGCTGATCTCCCCGACGCGTACTGCAGCGTCGTCGTGGAGATGAAGTCGGGGTGGTTTTCCGGCACGCGCTTCTGGAAAAACGGCTCAGAGCCGATCCCCTTCGGGAAGCGCTTGAGCACCATGGGCCGTCCACCGGCGCCCCGCAGCGCCCCATCGGCGACGGCCAGGTAGTAGCGGACCAAGTCCAGCTTGGTCAGCCCGGGCTCGGGGAACACCACCTTGTCCGGACTCGAAATGCGGACCTCGCTACCGGCGATGTTGAGGATCTCGGCGGGGGTCTTCGACGGGTTCATTCCGCCACGCTAGCAATGATCGGATGTACCAGCCAGACCAGCTGCGCAGCAGGAGGCCTTCGCCATCCGCAAGGTTGATATGGGGCAAGGTGCGACGGCCTTATCCCCGGATGAGGTGGAGGGGCTCCTGGCCCGCGGACAGCCGCCGCAACTGTTCAATTGTCAGATCAGTGGCAAGACGGATGAACTGGCCTGTATTACCGGCCATGTGCTGAGTGATCAGACATCCGGGCGCGTCCCAGAGGGGGTGGTCGGACGGCAGGGGTTCCGGATCGGTGACATCGAGGGCTGCCCGCAACCGGCAAGAGCGCAGCTCGGTGAGCAGCGCGGCAGTGTCGACGACGCGGCCACGTCCGATATTAACCACAAGGGCACCGTCGCGCATTCGCGCGAGGAAAGCGGCGTCTATCAGCCTGGTGGTGGAGGGCTCGTCGGGAAGGGTCACGATGACGACGTCGGCACGGGGTAGGAGGTCGGGCAGTTCCGTGGGCCCATGGATGCGCATTCCGGTATCCAAGGTTCGTGCGCGGCTTGCGACAGGGATTACTGCCGCGGGTCGGAAGGGCCCCAGACGGGCGATGATCTCCCTGCCGACGCCACCGTGCCCGAGAACCAGGACGACCGAGCCGTGTAGTGACGTGGTCCAGAGCGGGGCCCATTCGCTGCGGCGTTGTTGCTCTGCCGCGCCGGGGAGGTTCCGCAGCGCGGCAAGGACAAGGGCGATTCCGTGCTCGGCGGTGGCGTCCTCTACGGCACCGCGGGAGTTGCTCAGGGTGACACCGGGTGGCAGGTGCTCCAGCACCCACTCATAGCCGATCGACAGAAGGTGGACGTGCCGCAGCCCCGGGATGCGCGCTACGCGAGCACGGCGGGTGAATTCCAGGGGCCTCTCCGTAACCAAGACTTCGGCTGCTGGTGCTTCCGATGGATCGTCGTTGATGTGCCAGACGATCGGTTCCACCTCGGGTGCGCGGATGCTTTCGCCGAAGCTGGCTGAAGGGACGAGAACGCGCAGGACCACTGTTTTCCTATTCCCGAGCCTTGTATTCTGCCGCGGCAACAGGTGTTTCGATCGAGCTTCTTCTGCAAACCGCTTGCAGTCAGCTTATCGGCCCCCGTCTTGTCGCAGTCGCTTTAGGGCCGGCGCCCTGCAGCAATTTGCGCAGACGCCGGGGGCGTCCCCCTTTCTAAGGAGCAGGTGGTTGAAAGGAGCCCTCTGTTGTCCGGAAGCCGATGAGTTTATGGGTCCCGTCACAATAAGGCTTGATGGTTGATGCTCCGCAACGGCATAGGGCCACGGTGCGGCGGTTGCGGGCGACCGGTTCACCGCTGGTTGAGACGACTTCGAAGTCGCCCCGGACCAGGATGGGACCATCGGGGCAGACAACGATGAGATTCTGGGCGCGTTCTCCGTGAGCCCCGTCGGCGGGATGGTTACTCATGGGACCTTCCTGAAACATGCTCGGCTGATTTTCCCGGCGTGAAGACTGCGCAGGTGCCGCCCGGAATGCGCGGCAATGCTGAGCTTGGTTCCGGCATAGGGGATTCCACCACTCAGGCGGCGGCAAAGGGCAATCCAAATGCAGATGGAGCGTTCCAGGACCCAAAGCGGAGCCCAGACCGCCGCCGCCCGACCGAACACGGCCCGTCCGCCGTGGCTGCGGCGGCCCTTTTCGGCCAGTGCTACAACGCAACCGGCTGACATGATAAGGAGCACCGGCCTGCCCCTGGGGGCGGTGCGCAGGATTGCCAGCACCAGCAAGGGGAGGATGGACAGCTCCACCAAGAGGCGCCCGGGCTGGGCGAAGTCGTCGTAGGCCTGGCGGACCCGCTGGCTGAGGAAGTGTCGTGCCGACGGTGGCAGTCGGCCGACGTAGATGTGCGGTACGGAACGTTCGGTTCCGCCGGCGGCGGCGATGGTGCGCATGAGCTCAAGGTTTTCGAACAGAACGCGGCTGTCGTACCCCTGGGTCGCGACCAGGGCGCTTCGGCGCACTACGAGGGTTCCCGGGTAGTCGGCGCCGAGCGCCCTATTGAGCAACGTGCGTCCGGTGTCCCAACGCGCGTGCCAGGGGAGCGTCAGGAAATAGTTCTGCGGGCGCACGAGATCGACGCTTTCCAGGGCCGCAACGACGCGGGCAATCGCCGAAGGCTGGTACCGGACGTCGTCGTCGGCGATGATGACTGCCTCAGTCTCTGCCAGCCTCAAGCCGGCGACGACGGCGGCCACCTTGCCATTTTCCCCCGGCGGCGGGACCACCGGTACGTGCCGGATGCTGCCGGGGAAGCGCTTTTGGTGCTCGACGAACAGTTCGGGCGGCGATCCGTCGATGACGAGGACCTGGACCTGTCCCGCCAACTGGTGAAGATAGCGGGACAATTCGTCCAACCCGGCGTCGTTCTGCCACCGCAGCGGCAAGAGATAAGTGGCCTCCGCCCTTGTGGTGCCGGTGGCGTGGCCGGCGGCGCCGCCGGAGTAAGCCAGCGCCATCAGTTTCCCGCCGGCAGCAGGGCAGAGACGCCGCTTTCCCAGCACTCCATGACATCCGTGGCCAGCAGCACGTCGACGGCCAGGGCTGCTGCGGCTCCGAAGTAGACGTCTTCCAGAAGATCCGGTTCCGCCTCGACCAGTCCGCCAGCCAGATCGCGGCCCGCAATCTGCTCGTGCACGGCGTCGGCTTCAACATGTTCGTCGAAGTACCAGGTGACTCCTTCGTCGAATCCGTGCCGTCGGAATCCGTTGCCATAGAGGCGGTTGGGTTGGGAGGACGTCATTTCGTAAGCGGCAAGGTGCCCGGCGATGGCCCCGCGCAGCCGTCGGTTCAGGCCGAAAAGCGACATCATGTTGTTGGCGCTAAGCGTCAAGGCGGGCACGCGATCTATATAAGCGCCGTAGCGGGTGTCCATCTGCAGTCCGTCCATGGTCCTGGCGAACAGGACCGAATGCATCCTTTCCGGGCGGCCCCCGCCATACTCGTCGGCCTGGATTTCCACCATCGCCGCTTTGGCCCGGCCGTTTAAACGCGGTATGGCCCAGGTGTGGGGATCCGCCTCCTTAAGCTGGTAGATCGATTTGAGGATAAGAAATTCCCGCAGCTGCTCCAGGCTCGCCTTCTTGGCAATGTAGCGCGACATGCTGGGGCCGTTATCCGCTGAGGCCATCGTGAAGAGGGCGGCCGCAACTCCGTCGCTGCCTAGCTGGTCCAGTGCGGGAAGACTCACGCTCGACCGCAGCGCATCCTCAAACGATGCTTCCAGCCGCTGGCGGACCTTTATCAGTCCAGGGTGCCATTCCCAGGAAGCGTCCACGCCTTCCAGCCCACTGTAGTGAAGCTCGTAGAGGCAGAACAGCGCCAGCTGAAGGTCGCCGTCGCGCAGAATGTCGGGTGTCCCGAAGACTGCCTCCTCAGCAGTTGACTCGAACTGCGCCGCATCGCCGCCTTCGGGGCCGTTCCAATGCGCCATCAGGCTAAGCAGCTCCGTACTCACTGGACCCCGGGGTCGGGGGATTTGCATCATTCACTCCTTCGTAAGGGACCTGCCGACCTGGATGCGGCCTGTGCTCCGGGCCGCTTTAGGCCACGTTTCGATTACCTGATTCGTCGCCTGGTGACCAGGCCCCAGATCAGCAGGAGCACGATTGATCCGCCGATGGCGAGTAACCAGGTTTCGAGGGAGAAGAAATTCTGCAGGTGCGCGTTGAAGATGATGCCGCCAAGCCAACCCCCCAGCAATGCTCCAATCACGCCCACCAACAAGGTGCCGAAAATTCCGCCGCCCTGGCGCCCTGGAAGTATCAGCTTGGCAATGGCTCCGGCGATGAGCCCCAGCAGGAGGAAACCGAAGAATCCCATAATGTTGTCTCCTTTGAGCGGTCCGGCCACGGGCCAGCTACGGACCGGGCAAGTGCGATATGCAAGAATGATTCCAATAGTAACCTTACTTACTAAATTGCGGTGCCAAGCGAGGGGACGGGTGGGCTCGTCGTTCAGGTGCAACGAAACGAGGGAATCATGTTCCTGCTCTTTGGATTCAAAACCGTCTTGCGTGCACTCTTTTCCCGGTCCGGAACTTGCCGCAATTGCGGGCGGTTCGTTCCCCAGAACGTCCAGGAACGGGCCACGAAACTTACCGTCTTCTTCATCCCCTTACTGACGGTGAGCCGGCGTTATGCGCTGGTTTGCACCGACTGCGGGTACACCACACCCCTGACAGTTCGTCAGAAGAACGTGCTGCAAACGTAGATCGTTGCTGTCAGCCTTGTGCGCCGGCTGCCGCCAGCGCAGTTTCCGCCGGCCCTGACGGCTCAATGGCGGGCTGGACAATCGGCAGTGCCTCGGTGTCAAGGCCGAGAGTTCCGTGCCCATCTGCCAGGGCCGCCGCGAGCTTTCTGCCGGAAAGCCGCAGTTCCAGCTCGCTCATCACGACGGCGGCCAGATCCTGCAGCGTCTCAATATCAGACCCGCTAAAGCTGCGGCGCTTGAAATCCAGTACGCACAGTGTTCCCAGGTTGTAGCCGTCCCTGGTCCGCAAAGGAACGCCGGCATAGGAGCGCAGACCAAAATCGCCCGCTACCAGAGGATTGGTTAGAGTCCGCGGATCAATAACGGCATCCTCCACCACCCACGGGCCCTCCTGCAGGATGGCCGAGGCGCATAAGCCTGGGTCACGGTCGATTTGTCGGGCCTCGGTACCGTGATGGGATTTGAACCAGATCCGGTCGTGGTCCACGATGCTTACGATGGCCACCGGGACGTCCAGGAACCGGGCTGCAAGTGCGGTAATGCGGTCAAACGCGCCATCGGCAGGAGTGTCGAGGATGTTATAACGGCGTACGGCGGCCATGCGCGCGAGTTCATTCGTGGGGATGAAACCGCCCTCTGTTGGCGGTACCCAAGTGGAGGCCACAATTATTTTGCGCATCTCCTCGGCTACTTCCCGTGCGGTGGGTCGCTGCGCCGGGGTCATGGCAGTCATCGCTGCCAGCAGGGCCTTCCACTGCGGGCCCAAGGCATCGGGAATCAGCGGGAATCGGGTCAGCCGGGCGAGCGCGCTTTCCACAATGGGACCTGGATACGAGATGACTCCGGTAAGGCACTCAAGCAGCACTAAGCCGAGTGAATAGATGTCGCTGGCTGGTCCAACCGGCTCGCTGCGAACCTGTTCCGGGCTGAGGTAGGCAGCGGTCCCGGAGAGGGCGTTGAGTTGGGTTATTTTCGACTCAAGCATCACCGCGATGCCGAAATCGGCTAGCTTGGCACGGGGGCGGTCCTGCTCGTTGCGGTAGTCGAAGAGCATGATGTTGCCCGGCTTGACATCCCGATGGACGATGCCGTTGTCGTGGACATAATCCAACGCTTCCGCCACGTCGAACCCGATCTGGGCGCTGTTCAAGGCAGTGAGCGGGCCGGTACGGAGCCGGCCACGCAGGTCGAGACCCTTGATCAGCTCCATGACCAAATAGATGTGCGGGCCGCGGGACTCGTC
>DATIMB010000021.1:0-4111 GCA_035475875.1 Micrococcaceae bacterium | reverse complement strand
TGCGGCCTGGACGGCGTTGGCGCCCAGGAAGCGGACAAAGATGAACGCCACGATGAAGATGATCAGGAAGGTGATGGTGGACAACGCCGCCGCGGAATTAAAGCCTTGCCTGATCTGGTCCACCACCAGAATCGACAGCGTCGTGGTGTTGTTGGCCCCGCCGGTCATGATCGCCGGGAGGTCGTACATCCGCAGCGCGTCAAGGGTACGGAACAGGATGGCCACCATCAGCGCCGGTTTCACCAGCGGTAGGGTGATCTGGGTGAAACGCTGCCAGGTCGAGGCACCGTCCACCTTGGCGGCCTCATAGACATCGTTGGGGATAATCTGCAGCCCGGCCAGGATCAGCAGCGCCATGAACGGCGTGGTCTTCCAGACGTCCGCGATGATGATCGCCCAGCGCGCCGGCCACTGGCTGCCAGTCCACAGGATCGAGGCGCCGAAGAGCTTGTTGGCGATGCCTTCGAAGGCGAAGATGAAGAACCACAGTTTGGCCGTCACCGCCGTCGGAATCGCCCACGGCACCAGCACTGCAGCCCGGAGGGCGCTGCGGCCGCGGAACGCGCGGGCCATGATGACCGCCATCCAGAACCCCAGCACTGTCTCCAGCACCACCGTGACGACCGTGAAGAAAAAGGTCGTGAACGTTGCTCCCCAGAACTGGCTTCCCAAGCTGCCCGGCACACAGGCGGCAGTACCGCCGGCGGGCGCCGCACACTGCTGCAGCAGCCAGTGAGCGTAGTTCGCCACCCCGGCAAAACCACCGGCCACGAACAGACCCGTCGCCGGATCCAAACCGGAGTCCTTCTGCAGGGACATCACGATGGCGTTGATCACCGGATAGAGAATCACCACCGCCAACAGCACCAGGGTCGGCAGGATGAGCCAGAACGCCCACTTACCCTGGGATTTGGCCTGGCGGTCCTGCCCTACCTCTTTCTGGCCTCGGCCAGCCTTGGGGCCCTTTGCCACCCGCGTGGCCGTGGGCTGCGCGTCTATGGACATGTCCCCTCCTTTCCACACCGGGTTGGCGGGCTGCCTCCAGCACGCCGTAAAAAGTTGTGCCGAACCGGCACGGAGATGGAAGGCCCCGCGGGCGGCGCTTCCGCACCGCCCGCGGAGCCGCCTGTTACTGTGAGCCGGCCGACGTGATGGCCGTCTGCATATCGGAGAGGGCCTGGTCCACGGACTTGTCACCCTTGATCGCCGCATACGAGTTGTCCTGGATGGCCTTGGTCACCGCCGGGTAGAACGGTGTGACCGGGCGCGGGACGGCATTCTGGATGGAGGTCAGCAGCACCGGCAGGTACGGCAGCTTGGTGACCAGGTCCTGATCGCTGTACAGCGACTCCAGCACTGGGGCCAGTGAGCCCTGCGTGGCGTAGAACTTCTCCGTCTCGTTGCTGGTCATGAACTTCATGAAGTCCAGCGCCGTGGCCTTGTGCTTGGAGTAGACGCTCATCGCTACGTTGTGGCCGCCCAGCGAGGAGGCACCGGGGCCGTTCTTGCCCGGCAGCGGCGCGATGCCGAAGGTGTCCTTCACCGTCGAGGACCCGTCGGTCTTGGCCAGGTTGTAAACGTAGGGCCAGTTACGCAGGAACAGCAGCTTGCCCGACTCGAACGCCTGGCGGCCCTGCTCCTCCTGGTAGGTGATGGCTTCCTTGGGGATGTTGCCGTCCTTGTAGGCCTGCACCAGGTTGTTCAGGCCCGCCTTGGCCTCTGGGGTGTTGAGCGTCGGCTTCCCGTCAGGTCCGACGACGGTGCCCCCGGCGGTGTTGATGGCCTCCGCCACGTTCACGGTCAGGCCCTCATACTGCGCGAACTGGCCCGCGTAGCAGCCGATGTTGTTGGTCTTCGCGATGGAGCACATGCCCATCATCTCGTCCCAGGTCTTCGGCGGGTTGGGCACCAGGTCCTTGCGGTAGTAGAGCAACCCGCCGTCGGAGGTCTGCGGCGCGGCGTAGAGGGTGTCCTTGTAGGTGGCCGTCTTGACCGTTGCCGGCAGCATCCCGGTGGTGTCAAACTTCATCGTGTCCTTGAGCGGCTGCAGCCAGCCCTTGGCGGCGAATTCCGCCGTCCAGATCACGTCCACATCCACGACGTCATAATCCGGGTTCTTGGCCTGCAGGTTGGTCACCAGGTCGTCATGCTGCTGGTCCGCGTTGTCCGACTGCTCCTTGAAGGTGACCTTCTCGTTCGCGTGAGCGGCATTCCACTTGTCCACCAGCGGCCGGACCACGTTGCTGTTGTCCTTGCCCTGCACGTAGGTGATGGGTCCACGGTCCGTGAGGTTGTTCGCCGCGTCCCCGCCGCCTCCCCCGCCCGTGGAGCCGCCTGAGCCGCCGCCGCTGCAGGCTGCCAGCGACAGTGCCAGCACCCCGAGGGCTGCAAGAGGGGTAAGTCTCCTTGAATTTCTCATTCCTGTGCTCTTCCCTTCCAACATTACCGAGCCGAACCATGGAAGCCGGTGCCAGGACCGGCGGCCTCGGTTGAGTGATGGGCATCACTCTAATGAGAGTCGGGACCGTTGTGCAAGCGCTTACACACGTTTTGGCGTCATTGTTGCCAAGAAGAGACAAGTTGCCAGGGAGTGACCAGAGTGCAGGGAGAGACGCAGCCCGGGGCGGGTCAGCGGACCCGTTCCGCACGGGTGAAGCGTGACCTGGCCCCGGCGCCGATGCTGATCAGCACGGGCGTGCGGACACCCACCACCACATCAAGGGCTTCCACCAGGGCCGAAACGTCCTCAGCCACCTCCCGCGGGGACACCCCCTGGCGCGGCAGTACTCGAACCTTTAGCCCGGGCTGGCCGTGGACATCGTAGGTGGTGACCGTGGCCCCCACCAGGTCCGTCCGCTCGGCGAGGGCGTCTTTGAGCGCCTGCTCGGCCACGGCCCCGCTGATGGCCACGCTACCGGGGGCCGCATCCTCGTCATATTCGTCGGCCAGGATATTGGCGCGGCCTTTGCCCTGGTTTGCCACCCAGGCCACCATGCCCACAACCACCAGGACCAGCAGCGCCGAAACGATGATCCAGATCCAACTCCCGCCGGTGCCGGGCAGCCTGGTCCGTGCTGCCAGCCCGGACAGCTGGTCGGCCGCCGGGCGCGCCCAGCCCTGCCACCAGCGGACGGCGGCAGGCGCCGTGGCCAGCGCCAGGGCCAGGGCACCGGCGGCCAGGAAAAGCAGACCGATCAGGGTGAGCAGCACCCGGTTGAGCCCGCGGGGAGTGCCGTTCATACCCCGATCACCCCCGCCGTGGAGAGATTGACCCGCACAGCGGGCTCCGGCGTAAGGGCCATGGTACGGATCTCCTGTTCGACGGCGGCCCGGACGGCGGCTTCATTCACCCGGATACCGGAGGTCGGGCGGACGTTGACCACTATTTCCCGACGGGAGACCACCACCATCACCTGTTCAGGGATTACGCCTGCGGCCAGCCGCGCCCGCCTAGCCAACGCCGAGGCAATAACCTCATCATCCACGACCACCGCGGCCCGACCACCGGGCAACGTATGCCGGGCCCGTCTTCCTGGCAGCACACCGTTGAGGAAAAATATCAGTCCTACCATCAGCAGCACGACGCCCAGCACCCCGAGCAGCAGCGGGGAAATCCCAGCGGGCAGATCCGCCAGGGCATATGCAGCAGAGAGCGGGTCCACCAGCCATGGCGGTTGCCCCACGGCCCGCAGGATTGCTTCGAGCAGCGCATAGATGGCCAGCAGGGAAATGATCAGGGCGGCGATCCCGGCCAGCACAGCCCGGGAGGAGTGCGTTTCGCGGCGCACTATCCGGTCCATGAAGTCGTTCGGAGGCTCCATCATCGGACCCGGCCCCCTTCGCTGGGCCGCACTCCGATGACCCGGATATCCACCCTGGACAGCTCGGACCCTGTCAGCCAGGTGACCTTATGCAGAATGGCGGCCTTGGCGGCAATGCCCCGCTCCCAGATGGAACCGCCCGTGGCGGTTACGCGCGCCGGGTCACGGAGCACCGCCGTCAGCGGCGGGACGCTGATGGGCAGCGCCAGCGACAAAGCCAGCAGGCCGCCGTCGTCGCTCCAGTCCGTGCGCACCTGCGCCGGAGCAATGCCAAAAACCTCCGCAGCCGC
>DATIMB010000020.1:0-1758 GCA_035475875.1 Micrococcaceae bacterium | reverse complement strand
CAGTGCGCGGCTAAGGGCGACGACGGTGCTGACCGCGACCTTCCCCCGCACCAGCTGCTGGGCGAGGGTTGAGCGCTTAATCCCGGCCAGGGCCGCCACACTGGCCATGCTGCTGCCGGGCGCAGCGGCATGAAGCCACTGTTGGAACGCCTTGGCTGGCACGGACATGATGAAGTTTTTCCTCGGTCAGGGGAGCAATTGCCCCGATGATGTTACGCAGGTGATTTTACGCAGGAAAGTTTTCCGTTTATGCTTTCAGTGCTGGCTCTCCTTTTTACACACCCCCCAAGTGCGAAACGGAGAGCCGGCCTTTTTTGTCTGTCCTGGCAGATACTGTACGTTCGATCCTCGTGACTCCCACCGACATTGTCTCCAGCACCTTTCTGGGCCTAGGTACCGGGCTCGCGCTGATCATCGCCATCGGTGCGCAGAACGCCTTCGTGCTTCGGCAGGGCATCCGCGGCGAGCACATCGGAATCCTGGTGTTCATCTGTGCGATCTCCGATGCAATGCTGATCGCCGCCGGCATTATCGGCATCGGCGCCCTGATCCACGCAGCCCCGGTCGCCGTCGTCGTCATCCGCCTTGCCGGAGCCGCCTTCCTGCTGGCCTACGGAGTCCTGGCCGCCAAGCGTGCCATCCGGCCCGGAGCCCTGACCGCAGCGAAAGGTGCCGGTACCGCCAGCCGGAAGGCCGCCGTCGCCACCGTCCTGGCGCTGACCTGGCTGAACCCCCATGTCTACCTGGACACCGTTCTGCTGCTCGGATCGGTGGCCGCCCAACAGGGGCCGGAACTGCGCTGGTGGTTCGGCCTGGGAGCCGCTGTGGGCAGCATCATCTGGTTCAGCGCGCTCGGCTTCGGCGCACGGCTGCTACGCCCGTTTTTTGCGCGCCCCGCATCCTGGCGCATCCTGGACGGGCTGATCGCCGTTGTCATGCTTGTGCTGGGCATCCGCATGGCCGTCGGCTTTTAGGACTCCCGGCGCTACTTGGAGCTGCTGTCGGGTTCCCCGGTGCTGTCGGGTTCCCTGGTGGTGCCGCTAGGCCTACCGAAAATGGCCCAGTAGACCCTCCTGGAGCTGCAGGGCCAGCCAAGGACTGAAGGCAAACGGGGCCAGTGCGACCGCCTTCTCCAGATCCGCCGCGTCGACCCAGGCCCAGTCGCAGACCTCCTGTGGGTTGGGGGCCAGGACCGGGGTTTCGTGCTGGTAGACGGCGGCATAGACGGGGCAGATTTCGTTCTCGACGATGCCGGAGGCATCCACGGCGCGGTAACGGAAATCCGGCAGCACCGGGTCCGGATCCGGGATCTCCAGATTCAGCTCCTGCCGGGCACGGCGCCGGATAGCGTCGGGGAACGGCTCGTCAGGGGTCGGGTGGCCGCAGAAGGAGTTGCTCCACACCCCGGGCCAGGTGGTCTTGGACAGCGCCCGGCGGGTGACAAGGGTGCGGCCGCGGGCGTCGAAGAGGTGGCAGGAAAAGGCGAGGTGGAGGGGCGTTGACGTCGTGTGGACGGTGTCCTTGGCGGCGACGCCGATCCGCCGGCCCTCATCGTCCATGAGGCAGACAAGCTCGCGGCGCTCCTGCCCGCCTTCCAGGAGTCCACGGCCCACCCGGGGGGCTGCCCCCGGATCCCGTCCTGCTGCCAGTGCTGCCACCTCGGTCCCCTTTCGCTCCGGCCCGGACTTTAGCCTCCAACGGGATGGCCCCGCCCTGCGCCGCTGCTCAAGGACAGCGTAACCAGCAATCCTCGGCGGG
>DATIMB010000019.1:0-7066 GCA_035475875.1 Micrococcaceae bacterium | reverse complement strand
TGCCGATATGATGCGCGGTGTGGTCACCAGCGGCCATGCCGGCTTCCTGGCCGACGTACCCGGCCCTGCGGTGATTGCCAAGACGGGCACGGCCGAATACGGCACCGAACTGCCGCTGAAGACGCATGCCTGGATCATTGCCGCACAGGGGGACCTGGCGGTTGCGGTCTTCGTCGAGGACGGCGATTACGGCGCGGTCAGCGGCGGGCCGCTGCTCAAGGCCTTCCTCACCGGCGCCGCCGGCGCCACCGGCACCGCCGGGTAGCCGAACGCCGCTCGTGCAGCCCGCGCCGGGCTTCCGGTGGCCACTGCTGCCCTGTCAGCGGGTCTTGCCGGCTCTTCGGACAGGTGCCCTGGATGAAGACGCGGCATCTGCCCGGAGGAACAGCATCTGTCAGAAGGGTGGGCTGGAAGGCGCGGAGAACGCGGATAGGCATGCCTTACTGGTTGCCGGGACTAAATTAGGTCATGATTGTGTTGTGTATTCTGTGACTGGAATTCCAACCGCGGCTGGACCGCGCCCCGGCAGGCATCCTGCCGCCGGCGTGGATACCGCCCTGCCTCCGGGGCACGAGAACGACGAGCGCACCAAGGACCGGGTGCTGGGCGCCGTCCTGGAACGCGGTCCCGTGAGCGCCGCCCAGCTTGGCTCACTGCTGGGGCTGACCCCGGCCGCCGTGCGGCGGCACCTGGACATCCTCTCCCGGGATGGGGTCATCGAAGTGAAACTGGTCAGCAACCCGAGCACCGGTGCCGGCCGTCCGGCCCGCCGTTACGTCCTCTCCAAACGGGGCCAGTCGGAACTTGGCGACGATTACCTGGAGATTGCCCGCACCGCGCTGTCGCAGCTTGCGGACCTCGGCGGCGAAGCCGCCGTCCGGGGATTCGCCGCCCGGCGCTTCGGTGCGATGGAGCGGCGCTACCTTCCCGTCGTCGAGCAGGCCGGCGACGACGTTCCGGCACGGGCCGCGGCCCTGGCCGAAGCCCTGAGCGGCGACGGCTACGTCGCCTCCTCCGCCAGCGTCAGGAGCGCTTCCGCCCTGTCCGCAGAGCAATTGTGCCAGGGACACTGCCCCGTCCAGGAGCTCGCCTCCGAGTTTCCGCAGTTCTGCGAGGCGGAAACGGAGATGTTCTCGCGGCTGCTGGGCGTGGATGTGCGCAGGCTCTCCACCTTGGCCAGCGGCGGCCACGTGTGCACCACCCATATACCAACCGGCAGGGCCGCGGTGCCCGTCAGGGGAGGATCCTCCACCCCTTCGGGAACCGCAGCCTCCATGGAAACCGAAGTGTCCAACCATCAGCAAGAAAGGCCATGATGACGGATCAAATAGCACAGGATGTAGGCATTGGCGAGACGGCCGTTCCTGACACCACCATTTCCGACATACTGGAAAAGAATCCGGAACTGGAAGGCATTGGCAACTATGCCTTCGGCTGGTCCGACAAGAACGACGTCGGTGCGAACGCCCGCCGCGGCCTCAGTGAGGAAGTGGTCCGGGACATCTCCGGAAAGAAGGGCGAGCCGGAATGGATGCTCGACCTGCGCCTGAAGGGGCTGAAGTACTTCGACCGCAAACCGATGCCGACCTGGGGCGCTGACCTCTCCGGCATCGACTTCGATAACATCAAGTACTTCGTGCGTTCCACCGAGAAGCAGGCAAAGTCGTGGGAGGACCTGCCGGAGGACATCCGCAACACCTACGAGAAGCTTGGCATCCCGGAAGCCGAGCGCAGCCGCCTGGTGGCCGGCGTCGCCGCCCAGTACGAGTCCGAGGTGGTCTACCACCAGATCCGTGAGGACCTGGCCGCCCAGGGCGTCATCTTCCTGGACACGGACACCGCGCTGCGTGAGCACCCGGAGATCTTCCAGGAATACTTCGGCACCATCATTCCGGTGGGCGATAACAAGTTCGCCTCCCTGAACTCGGCCGTCTGGTCCGGCGGGTCCTTTGTCTACGTCCCCAAGGGCGTCCACGTGGAGATCCCGCTGCAGGCATATTTCCGCATCAACACGGAAAACATGGGCCAGTTTGAGCGGACCCTGATCATTGCCGATGAGGACAGCTACGTGCACTACATCGAAGGCTGCACCGCGCCGATCTACACCTCCGACTCGCTGCACTCGGCCGTCGTCGAAATCGTCGTGAAGAAGAACGCCCGGGTCCGGTACACGACCATCCAGAACTGGTCGAACAACGTGTACAACCTGGTCACCAAGCGTGCGATCGCCCACGAGGGCGCCACCATGGAGTGGATTGACGGAAACATCGGTTCCAAGGTGACCATGAAGTACCCGGCCGTGTACCTGGTCGGCGAACATGCCAAGGGCGAGACGCTGTCCATCGCCTTCGCCGGCGAGGGCCAGCACCAGGACACCGGCTCCAAGATGGTGCACATCGCGCCGAACACCAAGTCCTCCATCATCTCCAAGTCCGTGGCCCGCGGCGGCGGCCGGTCCGCCTACCGCGGCCTGGTCCAGGTCCGCGAGGGCGCAACGCACTCGGCGAACACCGTCCGCTGCGACGCGCTGCTGGTTGATACGATCTCCCGCTCCGACACCTATCCCTACGTGGACGTCCGGGAGGACGACGTCACAATGGGCCACGAGGCCACGGTCTCACGGGTCAGCGAGGAACAGCTGTTCTACCTGATGTCCCGCGGCCTGCCCGAGGATGAGGCCATGGCGATGATTGTCCGCGGATTCATTGAGCCGATCGCCCGCGAACTCCCGATGGAGTACGCCCTTGAGCTCAACCGCCTGATCGAACTCCAGATGGAAGGGGCCGTCGGTTAATGCCTGAGGCTACAGACAACGCTGTACAAGACGCTGTGCAGGACGAGGTGCAGGACAAGGCCCGGGTGGGCGCCCCCAGCGGCATCACCCTGACCGGCCAGAAGCGCGCCGTGATCGATGGGTTCACCGAGGAAGGTGAGAGCCTGAACCAGATCAACCCCTCCAGCGGTCCGCTGGGCGGGGCCGCGGCGAAGGCGCACAGCCACGGTGGCGGGGTCGGTGTTCCGGACAGCTCCCGTGCCGGCCGGCGCACCTCCTACCGCACGGCCGATTTCCCGGCCATCACCGGACGTGAAGAGGACTGGCGGTTCACCCCGCTCAAGCGGTTGCGCGGCCTGGACCGCGCCGGCGCGGACGGCGTGCAGCTCGACGGCGCAGCCCCGCTCGTCGCCGTGGCCAAGCCTGACGCCGTCGTACTGGAAACCGTGGCCCGCAGCGATGCCCGGATCGGCACCGCGGGCATCCCGGAAGACCGTGTTTCAGCGGCCGCCTGGGAAGCCTTCGGCGAGGCAACCGTGCTGACCATCCCGGCGGAGTTCGATGGTGCCGCGGAAGACCAGGTCGTCAGCGTGACACTGACCGGTGCCGGTGACGCCCCGGCCGCCAGCCACCTGCTGGTGCACGCCGAGCGTTCCTCGCGTGCCGTCGTCGTGCTGGACCACCGCGGCTCCGCGGTGCTGAGCGAAAACGTCGAGATTGTCCTCGACGAGGGCGCCCAGCTGACCGTGGTCAGCATCCAGGACTGGTCGGACGGTGCAGTGCACGCCAGCTCCCAGCAGATCAGGGTGGGCCGCGACGCGAAGATCAAGCACGTGGTGATCAACCTGGGCGGGGACCTGGTGCGCATCACACCCTCCACCCGCTTTGCCGGTCCCGGCGGCGACGTGGAAATGTACGGCCTGTACTTTGCCGACGCCGGACAGCACTTTGAGCAGCGGCTCTTCGTTGACCATGCCGTGCCCAACTGCAAGTCCCGCGTCACCTACAAGGGCGCGCTCCAGGGCCAGGACGCCCATTCCGTGTGGGTCGGCGACGTGCTGATCCGCAAGGAGGCCGAGGGCACCGACACCTACGAGATGAACCGTAACCTGATCCTGACCCAGGGTGCGCGCGCCGATTCGGTGCCTAACCTGGAGATCGAGACGGGCCTGATCCTGGGTGCCGGGCACGCCAGCGCCACCGGACGGTTCGACGACGAGCAACTCTTCTACCTGCAGGCCCGCGGCATCCCTGAGGATGTGGCCCGCCGGCTGGTGGTCCGCGGCTTCCTGAACGAGATCATCCAGCAGATCAAGGTGCCCGCCCTGGAAGAGCGGCTCCGCGAGGCTGTGGAACGCGAGCTGAACGCCGGGGCGCTCTGATGACGCCCCCCGCCGGAGAGCTGGTCTGCAAAGTGGGTGACGTCGAGGTCAAGAGCGCGCTGCGCATCGAGATCGACGACTACCCGGTGGCCATCGTGAAGGACTCAGAGGGAAATCTGCACGCGATCGGGGACACCTGCTCGCACGCGGAGATCTCGCTGAGCGAAGGCGACGTGGAGGGCTGCACCATCGAGTGCTGGGCCCACGGCAGCACCTTCGACCTGCGCACGGGCGAGCCGCTGACCCTGCCGGCCTACGAGCCGGTGCCGGTATTTGCGCTCAGCATCGACGGCGACGACGTCTACGTGGACGTCCGCACCATCCTGAACGGGGTCGCGGCCCCGGAACTTGAAGCTTAAACAAGGAGAAAGAAGAGTATGTCTACTCTCGAAATCAAGGACCTGCACGTCAGCATCGAGACGGAACAGGGCAAAAAAGAGATCCTCAAGGGCGTCAGCCTGACCATCAGCACCGGGGAAACGCACGCCATCATGGGCCCCAACGGCTCCGGCAAGTCCACCCTGGCCTCCACGATCGCCGGGCACCCGCGCTACATCGTGGACAGCGGCTCCATCACGTTGGACGGCGAGAACGTGCTGACCATGACCGTTGACCAGCGCGCCCGCGCCGGCCTGTTCCTGGCCATGCAGTACCCGGTGGAAATCCCCGGCGTTACCATGACCAACTTCCTGCGCACCGCCAAGACCGCCATCGACGGGGCCGCTCCCAGCCTGCGCACCTGGACCAAGGACGTCAAGGCCGCCATGGCGCAGCTGCGGATCGAGCCGGAGTTCGCCCAGCGCAACGTGAACGAGGGCTTCTCCGGTGGCGAGAAGAAGCGCCACGAGATCCTGCAGCTGGAACTCTTCGGACCCAAGTTCGCCATCCTGGACGAAACCGATTCCGGCCTGGACGTGGATGCGCTCAAGGTGGTCGCCGAGGGTGTGAACCGCGCCAACGAGGGCGGTAACCTGGGCACCCTGCTGATCACCCACTACACCCGGATCCTGCGCTACATCAAGCCTGAATTTGTGCACGTCTTCGTCGACGGCCGCATTGCCGAAGAAGGCGGCCCGGAACTGGCCGACCGGCTGGAGGACGAGGGCTACGACCGGTTCCTGCCCGCCGCCGCGGGCCAGGCATAAGCGGCCAGGCCCCGGAAGAGCCGCAAGGCCTACAAAAAACAGCCTAAGAAGGAATCATGACTGAGACCAATACCAGCCCGGCCAACCCGGCGCAGACGAGCCTTGAGGACGTCGAGGAGGCGCTCAAGGACGTCATTGACCCCGAACTCGGCGTCAACGTGGTGGACCTTGGTCTGCTCTACGGCCTGCGCTATGCCGACGACGGGGCCCTGCTGCTGGACATGACCCTGACGACGGCGGCCTGCCCGCTGCAGGACGTCATCGAGGAGCAGGTGGAACAGGCCATCGGCGACCTGGTGGACGAGTGGCGGATCAACTGGGTGTGGATGCCGCCGTGGGGTCCGGAGAAGATCACCGATGACGGCCGCGACCAGATGCGGGCCCTCGGCTTCAACATCTAGACCGCCGGTCGGCCACCGCCCATCCCGGTGGCCGACCAAGGGCCGTCCGCGGCCCATCCCGGTGCCGAGCGCCGAGGGCCTGCCACCGCGGTGCCCCGCCAGCCGGGCTCTGTCGTGGTAAGGGAATACCATGAACCCCATGGGCGCAGCTGCGATGCCAGGCTACGAACGGCTCCTCCGGACGATGGCGGCCGCCGCTATTGTTGGCGGCCCGCTGGGCTACCTCGTGGGTGGCCTTCTCGCCCCGGCGATCCACGGCTCCGGTGCGTCCACTCTTGAGGCGAATTCTTCCGCCGCCCCGCTGACAAACGCCGTACATCTGGTGGCGTTCGTCGTCGCCTCCTTCCTGCTCCCCGTCGGGGCCGCTGCCCTGGCCTATCTTGCCTACCACCGCACGCCCTGGCTCGCCACGGTCGCCGGCCTGCTCGGGGTGCTGGGATGGTTGCCCTTCTCCGCACTGGCCGCACTGGACGATCTGGCCAGCACCATGGCGCACCTGCCTAACAGTGGCTCCTACGCCGCATCGCTGGACGCGTTCACCAACGACGGCGTGATGAGTACGTACCTGATCGTGTATATCGTCTGCCACCTGGTGGGTTACGTGCTGTTGGGGATCGCTCTACGCCGGTCCCGGGTTATCCCGTTGTGGGCCGCCGTGGCCATGGTCGCCAGCAGTCCCCTCACGATAGCCGCGTTCGCGTTCCACGGCAGTGGCCGCACCGCCGTCGGTGTTGTGGCATTGGTCCTGCTGCTGATCGGCAGCGTTCCGGCAGTTCCAGTCATAATTGCTCCGCGGGGTGCGGTGGCCAGCTGATGCAGTCCGGTCCAAGCTAGTCTTAGTCCGATGCCATTTCTTGACCGTCTGCAGCACTGGGCGCGGGAACAACCGGACAGGACCGCCGTCCGCGTCGGCGGGGCGGAACTTTCCTTTGCGGAGCTTGTGGAAAGTGCGACGGCGATGCTTCCTGAAGCGGGCAGCGTCACGACGCTCTGCCAGCCAAATTCCGTTGAACTGGTGGCCCGGTTCGCGGCGGCAGTGGCGGGGGAGCGGCGCTGCGCGGTGCTGGACCCGACCTGGCCGGCGGCGCAGAGGCACGCCGTGGACCAGCAGCTGCAGGCCTTTGGAACGCCGGCTGAGGGCCTGCCCCAACCGTCGCTGACAACGCTCCTGGAAGATGGGCGGGCGGAATCGCCGTTCCTGATCGGACTCACCTCGGGCACCAGTGCCGTGCCCAAGGGATTCAGCCGCAGCCGGATCTCCTGGCAACGCTCCTTTGACCGCAGTATCGCTTATTTCGGTCTGGCACGGCAGGATGTGACCCTGGCGCCCGGTCCGCTTTCCGCCAGCCTGAACCTGTACGCGCT
>DATIMB010000018.1:0-3558 GCA_035475875.1 Micrococcaceae bacterium | reverse complement strand
GCGGGCAGCAGCAGGAAGCCCAGGAGACCCGCCGCGGCAAGGAGTCGTTTGGTCAAGGTCAATCGGGACCGCATCTGTAACCCTTCGGCGCGTACAGTGAACCCGGTAGCGGAAAACCCTGTCAGAAGTACTGCCAGGGTGCACTACGGGCAAAAGCCACAGCGCGTGCGGTCAGAGGTAAAGCCGCAGGTAGCTGTGGCATTTCCCCTTGATTCTATGACCCGGCTTGATGCGAGTCCACCGGCGGCGGTACGCCCCGGGCGAAACGGAATCCGGTTGCGGCAGCGCCTTCGCAGCCCTTGGGGCTTCACAGCAAGCTTCCAGCGAACGTTCGCAGATGGTCCAGAGAAAGCCGTCATAGTTTAAGTATCGAAGAGGAAGGAAGACCAATGACCGAGCACAACGGCGAACAGGCTGGCTTTGGCGGCGGCCAGGCGTCAAGCGAGGAACAGAATGTCCAAGCCAGCGCCCAGCAGGCCCAGCCACAGCACCCGGCCGCGTCGCCGGGAACGCCGGATCCCGCGGCCTCGAATCCCACCGAAAGCATTCCCGCTCCCAATCCCACCGCACCGCTGAATCATCCGCAGGCGAACGACTGGCAGAACCAGCGGCGCGAGGGTGCAGGCGGTCCCACTCCGGTGGCCGGCCCCACCCAGCCCGGGCAGCCGGGGCCCCAGTACCCCGGTGGGCAGCAGGGGCAGCAATACCCCGGCCAGCACGCCTACGGACAGCCGCAGGGCCAGGCTCAGGGCCACGGTCAGTACCAGGGGCCCACGCAGCCGTTGGCACAGCAGTACCAGGGCCAGCCGCAGGCCGGCGCCCCGCAGTACGGTGCGCATGTGCACAGCCAGTCCCAGCCCAGCACTCCGCAGTACGGCGCCCACAGCCAGTCCCAGCAGCAGGCTGGCGCTCCGCAGTACGGCACCCCTAGCCAATCCCAGCCGCACGCCGGCGCTCCGCAGTCTCCGGAACCAAGGTACGGACAGTACGCCCAGACCGCCTACGGAACTTCCGTCCCGTCGTCGGACGCTGCCGGCCAGGGGGGCCCGCAGCAGGCCCGCCGCCGGGAAAAGAAGAAGGTCGGCGCCGGCATCTTCGTCGCCGGCATGGTTGCGGCAGCACTCGTCGGCGGCGGTGCGGCGGCGGGTACCACTGCCCTGCTGGATGGGTCCACGCAATCCAGCACGGTGCAGAATGCTCCGGCGGCGGCTCCGTTGATTGTCAACAACAAAGACAACGTCAACGGGGTGACGGCGGCCGCGCAGAAGGCCTCGCCCAGCGTGGTGACCATCTCCGCCACCTCCGGAAACTCCGGCGGCACCGGGTCGGGCATCATCCTGGATACCGACGGCCACATCCTGACCAACACCCACGTGGTGACCCTGGACGGGCAGGCGGCGAACGCCACCATTGAGGTCCGCACCAACGACGGCAAGGTCTATGCCGGCAAGGTGGTTGGGACCGATCCGCTGTCCGACCTGGCCGTGATCAAGATCGATGCGCAGGGCCTGGTTCCGGCCACGCTGGGTGACTCGAACAAGATCAACGTGGGCGACACGGTGATTGCGATCGGGGCCCCGTTGGGGCTGTCTGGTACCGTCACTGACGGCATCGTCTCCACCCTGAACCGGACTATCCAGGTTTCCTCCTCTGCCGTGCCCAAGTCCGAGAGCGATTCCTCCGGGGGCCAGAGCAACGGGCAGGGCAACGGCGGAAACGGCTTCAACTTCGCTCCGCCGGACGGATCCAGCGGCTCCAGCAATGCGGCCCAGGGCACGGTGAACCTGAACGTCATCCAAACGGACGCGTCCATCAACCCGGGCAATTCCGGGGGTGCGCTGACCAACACCCAGGGTGAGATCATCGGCGTGAACGTGGCCATCGCATCCGCCGGGTCGTCGTCGTCCTCCTCCAGCCAGTCCGGCAGCATTGGCGTCGGCTTCTCGATCCCGATCGACAATGCCAAGCGGATTGCCCAGGAGATCATCAAGAACGGCAGCGCCACGCATGGCCAGCTGGGTGTCTCGGTCAAGGATCAGGCCGCCGGCGCCAATGCCGATTCCAGCAGCTTCTCGGTGGGCGCCCAGGTTGCCTCTGTCACCCCGGGCTCTGCGGCGGACAAGGCCGGGCTGAAGGTCGGCGATGTGGTCACCAACCTGGGCAGCCGGACCATTACTGATGGGTCGGAGCTGACCGCGGCTGTCCGCGAGCAGGCCGCCGGAGCTACGGTCAAGGTGACCTACACCCGCGGCAACTCGCAGCACTCCGCGGATGTCACACTGGACGCCGCCCCGACCAGCTAGCTGCCGACCAGCTAGGTGGGGGTACGGCGAAGGGACGGTACATCGGTACCGTCCCTTCGGCGTGTCCTGGGCCACGAGGGCGAGGGAGACAGAGTCCTTGACAACCCCCGCGGCCGGGCCTAGATTTCGAGCACCACGACTTCTTCCTCTGTGCTGTCGCCGCGGAAGACGTGGCTTCCCCGGACGGTTTCATTTCGGCCGACATGGTCGACATATCCCGGTGGCGGGGCCAGGCCAGTGGACCGGTCTGGGACCCACTCGCCGGGTTCCCTGGCCTCCCGGGAAAGGGAAGAACCATCCCGGTCCGCTGCTTAATCACCTCCTCCGGTCCGAGGATGGAACCGCGGCGACTGGTGGGTGCGGCGGACGTCTTCGGCGTCCTCTCCCAGCTCGGGGTTCGGATCCCCGCTGCTGGGCCTTAGAAAAATGGCCCGGGGCGGTCCGGGCCGCGGTGCGTAAGGCGCACCGCGCCAAGTAGGGAGAAATCGATATGTTAAAGGATCTGGACCTTATTGCCGTCCTCCCGGCCAGGGATATGGACAGGGCGAAGGAGTTTTACCGGAGCAAACTCGGACTCGAACCGTCGGAAGTGCTGGACGACGAGAACGTGATGTACAGCTGCGGGAACGGCACGCTGTTCCTGCTCTACCAAACCGAGAACGCCGGCACTGCGAAAAACACGCAGATGGGCTGGGCAAGCGCGGACATCGAAAAGGATGTCGAGGACCTGCGGGGCCGGGGCATCACCTTCGAGGAGTATGACTTTCCGGGCCTCAAGACCGAAAACGGCATTGCATCCACGAACGCAGGCAAGGCTGCCTGGTTCACGGACACGGAAGGAAATATTCTGAACATCTTCCAGCGGAAGTAGCAGAGGGTGATGAGCGGTAGCCGCCTGGAGCGGCTACCGCTCCTGTGTGCGGACGAACGTGACCAAGCGTTTCGGTACCACTCGAGGCAGTGGGTCCTGTCCGGGGAACCCAGTAAGCTCAATGGTGCGTGGCGGATGGCACACCGCAGCAATGCGCTAGCTTGACCTAAGAACCCAGCATGACGAAGGGCAGCAGTGGACAACTCAGCACTGAACATAGTGGTACTTGTAAAACACGTACCGGACGCTCAAATAGACCGTCACCTCACAGCACCTGGCAACACCATCAGCCGTGCCGAGAGCATCCTTTCGGAGCTGGACGAATACCCGCTGGAGGCCGCGCTGCAGCTGGCCGAGGAGCGCGGCGGGAAAGCCGCGGGGAAT
>DATIMB010000017.1:0-1685 GCA_035475875.1 Micrococcaceae bacterium | reverse complement strand
GCCGGCCGGGTGGCCTCATAGGCGGTGATGTCCGCTTCGTTGCGCAGCGTCAGTCCGATGTCGTCCAGGCCTTCGAGCAGGCGCCAGCGGGTGTAGTCGTCAATCTCGAAGGGTGCCACTACGCTGCCGCAGTGCACGGTCTTGGACTCCAGATCCACCGTCACTTCGGTGCCCGGCGCGTTTTCCAGCACCTTCCAGATCAGCTCGATGTCGTCCTGGGCTACCTGGGCCGCCAAGAGGCCCTGCTTGCCGGAGTTCCCGCGGAAGATGTCCGCGAACCGGGAAGAGAGCACGGCTTTGAAGCCATAGTCCTTCAGCGCCCAGACCGCGTGTTCGCGGGAGGATCCGGTGCCGAAGTCGGCCCCGGCGACCAGTACCGAGCCGCGGCTGAAAGGCTCCTGGTTGAGGATGAAGTCAGGGTTCTTGCGCCAGCTGGAGAACAGAGCGTCCTCGAACCCGGTGCGGGTGATGCGCTTGAGGTAGACGGCCGGAATGATCTGGTCCGTGTCCACATTGCTCTGCCGCAGCGGAACGCCGATGCCGGTGTGCGTGGTGAAGGCTTCCATGGTGGTCTCCTAGCTGGCTTTGCTCTGGGCAGGGACGGTCGCGGCAGCCGCCGCGGCAGCAGTCCTGGCCGCGTCCGCAGCAGCCTCGGCAGCAGCCTCGGCGGTGTCGGTCCCGTCCGTGGCGGCGGCGTGGCGTCCGCGCGGGGGAAGGTCGGACGGCGAGCTGAGCGTTCCGCGCACCGCCGTGGCGGCGGCGACGACGGGCGAGACCAGGTGGGTGCGTCCGCCCTTGCCCTGGCGTCCTTCGAAATTCCGGTTGGACGTGGAGGCGCAGCGCTCCCCCGGTGCCAGCTGGTCCGGATTCATCCCCAGGCACATCGAGCAGCCTGCGAAACGCCATTCCGCACCGAAGTCCTTGAATACCTGGTCCAGTCCTTCGGCCTCGGCATCCAGCCGGACGCGGGCGGAGCCGGGAACCACCAGCATCCGCACGTTCGGGTCCTTCTTCCGACCGCGGATGATGTCCGCCGCGGCACGCAGGTCCTCCACCCGGGAGTTGGTGCACGAGCCCAGGAACACCGTATCCACGCGGATGTCCTTCATCGGCGTCCCCGCCTGCAGGCCCATGTACTCCAGCGCCCGCTGCGCCCCGGCCTTCGCGTTCTCGTCGCCGAAGTCCTCCGGGTCCGGCACCCGCCCGCTCAGCGAGACACCCTGGCCGGGGTTCGTGCCCCAGGTGACAAAAGGCTCCAGCACATCAGCGTCCAGGTCCACCTCCGCGTCGAAGGTGGCGCCGTCGTCGGTCCTCAAGGTCTTCCAGTATTCGACGGCAGCGTCCCAGTCCGCGCCCTGCGGCGCGTGCGGCCGGCCCTGCAGGAAGTCGAAGGTGGTCTGGTCCGGGGCAATCATGCCGGCGCGCGCACCAGCCTCGATGGACATGTTGCAGATCGTCATCCGCGCTTCCATGGACAGCGCACGGATCGCCGAGCCACGGTATTCCAGCACGTAGCCCTGCCCGCCGCCGGTGCCGATCTTGGCGATCACCGCCAGGATGATGTCCTTGGAGCTCACGCCCGGACGCAGCGTGCCCTCGACATTGATGGCCATGGTCTTGAACGGCTTCAGCGGCAGCGTCTGGGTGGCCATCACATGCTCCACCTCGGAGGTGCCGATGCCGAA
>DATIMB010000016.1:0-2345 GCA_035475875.1 Micrococcaceae bacterium | reverse complement strand
CCCGCTCGAAGGAGACGTCCACGCCAGCGGCCTTCATCAGCTTCTTCACATCGGACTGCTGCTCCGGCAGGGTGATGGTCACCACCGTGCCCTCCGAGCCGGCCCGGGCGGTGCGGCCCGAGCGGTGCAGGTAGGCCTTGTGCTCGGTGGGCGGATCGACGTGGATGACCAGCTCGACGTCGTCGACGTGCACACCCCGGGCAGCGACGTCGGTGGCCACCAGGACGCGCACATCGCCGGAGGAGAATTCGGCCAGGTTCCGGTCGCGGGCGTTCTGCGACAGGTTTCCGTGCAGGTCGACGGCCGGGATGCCGGCGTCCGTGAGGGTTTTGGCCAGCTTGCGGGCGTGGTGCTTGGTGCGCATGAACAGCACGCGGCGCCCGGCTCCGGCGGCCAGCTCGACGATCAGCTGCTTTTTCACCGTCTGGTCGTTGACCACCAGAACGTGGTGCTCCATAGTGCTGATCGAGGCCTGCGGTTCATCGACCGAGTGCGTGAGCGGGTTGGAGAGGTAGCGCTGGACGATCTTGTCCACACCGTTGTCCAGCGTGGCCGAGAAGAGCAGGCGCTGGCCTTCCTTGGGGGTGGTGTCCAGCAGTCGCTTGACCACCGGCAGGAAGCCGAGGTCCGCCATGTGGTCCGCCTCGTCCAGGACGGTGATCTCCACCGACTCCAAGGTGATGAGGCGCTGCTTCATCAGGTCCTCAAGCCGGCCGGGGCAGGCGATGACAATATCGACGCCGGCACGCAGCGCCTTCTCCTGGCGTGCCTGGGCCACGCCGCCGTAGATCACGGTGGTGTTCAGGCCCATTTCCTTGGCCAGCGGCTCAATCGTGTTGTTGATCTGGGTAGCCAGTTCCCGGGTAGGTGCCAGCACCAGGCCCAGCGGGCGGCCGGGCTTGCGCCGGTAGGCTGCCTCGCGCTCGGCCAGGCGCGCTACCAGGGGCAGCGCGAAGGCGATCGTCTTGCCGGAGCCGGTGCGGCCGCGACCCAGGACATCGCGGCCGACCAGGGTGTCCGGCAGGGTCTTGACCTGGATGGGGAAGGCCTCTTCGATGCCGTTAGCGGCCAAGGAAGCGGCAAGGACCTTGGGCACGCCAAGGCTGGAAAAAGTAGTCATGTAAGGTGAGCGACTTTCGGTTACGTGACCCGGATGCCGGTCGGCACGCGGGATTCGCCGAAGAAATGCCGGAAGATGTCTACCGCGGTTCCATCTAGGCGGCCACCGGATGTGGCCCAAGGATCCTGCGGGACTGGATCAACGCGTTCATCGACGCATGAAAGGCGGAGTACGCGCTTCAAGTGGTTTAAGTCTATCAGGCCGGGAGGTCCAGGCCTGCCGGCTCGGTGGGTCCGGCGGGCAGGATAACGGCGCCGGTAGTGCTCCCGTCCGGGTTCAGCAGCCACCCGACCCGCTTGGAAGAGTTCAGGATCACAGCGCTCTCGACCAGTTCCAGCTCGGGGACGCGCTCGGCCAGGGCCAGCTCAGCCGTCATCACATCCGCCACCGAGCGGAGCCACATCATCACAATGAAGTTCGTCGATCCGGTGGTCGAGGCGATGAGCCGCACGTTCCGGAAGGAACGCAGTTCCTGTGCGACCTGCTCGTGGCGGCCGGCGGGAACCCGGGCAAACCACTGGCAGCTGACGGGATAGCCGGAGAAGGACTGCGCCACCTCACAGCGGAAGGAGAGTAACCGGCTATCCAGCAGACGGTTGAGTTGGCGTCTGATGGTTGCCGGATGGCCGCCGACCGCAGTGGCGACGTCAACCGCCGTCGCCCGCCCGTCGCGCATCAGCACGCGCAGCATCGCGGGGGTGCTGCGCGGCAGCGGGCCCTCGGGAATAGGATCGCGGTGCGCCAGCGCCGTGAAGGCCTGCTGCTGCGATTTTGTCAGCACGTTCAGCCGCCAGTCGTGGCCACCAAGGTGCAGCTGCGTGCACAGGGAGGTCTGGTACCGGTTGAGCCCGGGAATAGCTGCCAGCTTGGGAATGACATTTCGGCTCAGGTCGGCCAGCGTCGGCGTGATCAGGGTGAGCATCAGGTCGCGGTTGCGGGCCGCCTCCTCAACGGTCATGACTTCCGGGATGGCGCAGACCGCTTCGATGACGTCCGGGCGGCGGACCAGGTCACACTGCACGTCCATGAAGGACAGCGACATCTTGTCCGGCTCGCCCACCAGATGGGCGGTGACCCATGCTGCCCCCGAGGACCGCAAGCGGTCCCAGCGGGCGGCCAGCGTGGTGGCATGGACCCCGAGCACCGGAGCGGCGTCCGTCCAGCTGACTCGGGGGGCAATCTGCAGGGCGTGGACCAGGGCCAGGTCCTCCTCACTCAGTTCCAT
>DATIMB010000015.1:0-2574 GCA_035475875.1 Micrococcaceae bacterium | reverse complement strand
CCGGCCCTTCTTGCGCATCGCGGTGGCCCAGAGCCGCCCGGCCCGGTAGGACGAGCGGACCAGCGGCCCGGACATCACACCGAGGAAACCGATCTCCTCCGCTTCCTTGGCCATGTCAGCGAATTCCTGCGGCTTCACCCACCGCTCCACCGGATGGTGCCGCTCGGACGGGCGCAGGTACTGCGTGATCGTGATCAGGTCGCAGCCGGCCGCATGCAGATCGGCCAGCGCCCCGGAAATCTCCTCCCGCGTCTCGCCCATGCCCAGGATCAGGTTGGACTTGGTGACCATGCCCAGATCCCGGCCCTGGCTGATCACATCCAGGGAACGCTCGTAGCGGAAGGCGGGCCGGATGCGCTTGAAGATCCGCGGCACGGTCTCCACATTGTGCGCGAAGACCTCCGGCCCGGAGTCGCAGATCGCGGCAATGTACTCCGGTTTGCCGGAGAAGTCCGGGATCAGCAGCTCCACCCCCGTGCCCGGGTTCAGTTCGTGGATCTTGCGCACCGTCTCGGCGTACAGCCAGACCCCCTCATCCGCCAGATCGTCCCGGGCCACCCCGGTCACGGTGGCATAGCGCAGGTTCATCGACTGCACCGAACGGGCCACCTTGGTCGGCTCGAAGCGGTCCAGCGGGGAGGGTTTGCCGGTGTCGATCTGGCAGAAGTCACAGCGCCGGGTGCACTGCGCCCCGCCGATCAGGAACGTCGCTTCCTTATCCTCCCAGCATTCAAAGATGTTCGGGCAGCCCGCCTCCTCGCAGACGGTGTGCAGACCCTCCTTCTTCACCAGATTCTTCAACCCGATGTACTCCGGACCCATCTTCACCTTGGCCTTGATCCACTCCGGCTTACGCTCCACCGGCGTCTGCGCATTACGGGCCTCGATCCGCAGCATCTTCCGACCCTCAGGGGCAAGTGTCACCGGTGCCGGCGCCACTGGTGCCGGCGTCTCGGGTTCCACGTGCGCCGGAGTAGGCATCCCGGCGCCCATCAGCACTCCACCACGTTCACGGCGAGCCCGCCCATAGCTGTTTCCTTGTACTTGGAGCTCATGTCCTTGCCTGTTTCGCGCATGGTGACAATCACCTCGTCCAGTGAAACCCGGTGCGTGCCGTCGCCCCACAGCGCCATCTTGGCGGCGTTGATGGCCTTCGCGGCGGCAATGGCATTGCGCTCGATGCACGGGACCTGCACCAGCCCGCCGATCGGATCGCAGGTCAGGCCCAGGTTGTGTTCCATCGCGATTTCCGCGGCGTTCTCCACCTGTTCCGGTGTGCCGCCCATCACCTCCGCCAGACCGGCGGCCGCCATCGAGGAAGCCGAACCGACCTCGCCCTGGCAGCCCACCTCGGCACCGGAGATGGACGCCTGCTCCTTGTACAGCACCCCGACGGCACCGGCGGCCAGCAGGAAGCGGACCACCACGTCGTCGATCGCGTCCCGGCCGGCGCCGCGCATCCCCTCGGTGTAGTGCGTGGCGTAGAACAGGACGGCGGGGATGATGCCGGCTGCGCCGTTGGTGGGCGCGGTAACCACCCGTCCACCGGAGGCATTCTCCTCGTTGACGGCCAGTGCCACCAGGTTGACCCATTCCTGCCAGAACTTCGGGTCCCGGTCCGGGTCCTCGGCCCGCAGCCGCGCGTGCCAGTCGGGGGCACGACGGCGGACCTTCAGTCCGCCGGGGAGCAGGCCGGTGCGCTCCAGGCTGGCATTTTTGCACGCCTCCATGACGTCCCGGATGTGCAGCAGCTGCGCCCGGACCTCCTCCTCCGGCAGGGCGGCCTTCTCGTTTTCCAGCATGACGCCGCTGAAGCCAAGGCCGGCGGCATGGCAGTGCGCCAGCAGCTCGGCGGCGGTGCGGAAGGGCATCGGCAGCCCAGCCTTGGAGGATTCCAGGTCCTGGACCGCAGCCTCCTCCTCGCCCTCGCGGACAATGAAGCCACCGCCCACGGAGAAGAAGGTGGCCGCATGCAGAACCATGCCGCCGTCGTCGGTCACCTGGAACTTCATCCCGTTGGTGTGCCGGGGCAGCACCGTGAGCGGATGCAGCACGATGTCCTGCACGCCGTACTGCAGCGGCTGGCGCCCGGCCAGCTGCAGGGCACCGCCCGCTTCGAAGCTGTCCAGCCGTTCCTGGACCTCCTCGGGCAGGATCAGCTCCGGCTCGCGTCCCTCCAGCCCCAGCAGCACGGCGGTGAAGGTGCCGTGCCCCCGGCCGGTGGCCGCGAGCGAACCGTACAGGTCCACCCGCAGCCCGGCCACCTTCTCCAGGATGTCCAGGGAGGCCAGCTCCGAGGCGAAGACCGCCGCGGCGCGCATCGGTCCGACGGTGTGCGAGCTGGACGGTCCTATGCCGATGGAAAAGAGGTCAAAGACTCCGACTGCCATGGGATTTTCCTAACTGGTATTTCCCCAATTTCGAACTTACCGCTGGTCCGAACCGGGATGGAGGGGCGCGGACACCGTCGCCTCAGGCGAGGCTGGCCACCGAGGGGTAGAGCGGGTGGGCGTCGGCCAGGGCCGCCACCCGTTCGCGCAGGCCGCTGAGGTCGGCGTCGTCGTCGGCCATCAG
>DATIMB010000014.1:0-3003 GCA_035475875.1 Micrococcaceae bacterium | reverse complement strand
TTGGCGGACGGGTCCGGGGAATTCTGCTCTGGCTTATTGACCACCTGAATGCTCCCGGAAGAAGTCGGCGGACCTTGCGAAGATCTGCGGGGCGTCATTATCCATCGTCGCAACATGGTAGCTGTTTTCCAGCCTGACGATTTCCAGCGCTGGGGTGCCGATCCGTTTGGACAGGACGGCCAGCGAGGTGTCGGGGACGACCCGGTCCACGGTGGAGCGGAAAACCAAGGTGGGAGCGGTGATCTTGGGCAGTCCGGCCACCGTATCGGCGAACAGGCCCGCCAGCTGGTGTACGCCGGCCACAGGGGTGCGTAGGTATGCCTCTTCGCTCACACCGGCCAGCTTAATATCATTGCCGATGGCCGGCACGCTCTTGACCAGATATTTCAGCAGGCCGGAGACGCGGGCGCGGCGGTCCGCGAAGGTCAGGGCAGGATTGACGACGACGACGCCGGCGGGCTGGTGATGCTGCGCTACGCGCAGGGCCAGCGTCCCGCCCATCGACAGGCCAGCGGTATAGACGGCGTCGCAGCGCCGGGCCAGATCAAGGTAGGCGTCCTCAAAGGCGCTGTACCACTGCTCCCAGCGCGTTTGGGCTAGATCCTCCCACCGGGTGCCGTGGCCGGGCAGCAGCGGCAGGTTCACGGCGAACCCCTGGTCGGCCAGATCCTGGGCCCACGCCAAAAGGCTGACGGGCGAACCGGTGAAGCCGTGGCTCATGGCCACGCCAATGTTCGCCAAGGCACCGTGCCCGGGGCTGGAGAACGCCATCGATGCCCCGGTGGCCGGTGAAATTCCCATACCGCTATCGTGTCACTATTCGGGGCTTTTCTCACTGTCTTTTCTGGCTAGAGTAAGGTTTGCAGTCAGGCCGCAGGAGGGAAATGCCGGGTGTTCTATTGGGTGATGAAGCGGATATTCATGGGTCCGCTGCTGAAGTTGCTGTTCCGCCCGTGGATCAAGGGACTGGATAACGTTCCGGCTGAGGGCCCTGCCGTGCTGGCCAGCAACCACCTTTCATTTTCCGATTCCATTTTCATGCCGCTGATGGTGCCGCGTCCGGTGGTGTTCCTGGCCAAACTCGAGTATTTCACCGGCAAGGGCCTCAAGGGCAAGCTCACGGCTGCCTTCTTCCGGCTGACCAACCAGTTGCCGATGGACCGTTCGGGGGGCGCAGCCTCGGCCAACTCGCTTGATTCAGGGATGCAGATCCTCAAGGACGGCGGCCTGCTGGGCATTTATCCGGAAGGAACCCGCAGCCCGGACGGGAAGCTTTACCGCGGCAAGGTGGGCGTGGCCAAGCTGGTGCTGACCACGGGCGTGCCGGTGATACCCGTGGCGATGATCGGTACGGACAAGGTCCAGCCCATTGGCCGCAGGATCCCGAACATCCGCCGGATCGGGGTCATCTTTGGCGAACCGATGGACTTCAGCCGGTACCAGGGCCTGGAGAACGACCGCTTTGTCCAGCGGTCCGTCACAGACGAGATCATGTATGAGCTGATGCGCCTTTCCGGCCAGGAATACGTGGACATGTACGCGAGCACGGTCAAGGAACGGCTGGCGGCCAAGAAGACAGGGAAGGCCGGAACGGACGCCAAAAACGCCGCCGTCCGGCTCGATCCCGAGCTGGACAAGGTGGTCAAGCCGGGAACCGTCTCGGTGATCGGCCAGCAGCCTTCCCGCAACGGAACCCACCCGCACACGCCTGTTCCGGACCAGCCAGCGGCGGAAGATCCGGCCGTGGACACCCCTGTCGCGGACAGGGCTCCGGCGGACGGTCCGACCGCGGACAAGCCCTCCGCAGGCAAGTCCGCGCCGAAAGGTCCTGCCGAGGACAAGCCCTCCGCAGACAAGTCCGCGCCGAAAGGTCCGGCCGAGGACGAGTCCTCCGCGGGCATACCCATCTTGGACAAGCCCTCCGCGGACCGGCCAACCGATGCCGGGACGTTCACAAGCGGGGCCCCCAAGCCCTCCCACAGTCAAGCGGAACCGGGCCCGCCGGCGGCCGCCGACTGACGCCGTCGTCCGCTTTGTGACGTTGCGGCTGGATCCGTTACGGTTTCGGGCATCTGCCGGACAATTCAGCAACTACGCTTAACTGGTGACTGACCTTTCAACACCCAATCGGACCAATCCCCTGACCGCAGCCGGCCCCGGCCATCCCGCCGCTGCCGCACAGCCCACCAGCCGTGCACAGAGCGGTGCGGCCGACTATCCGGGGCTCGACGACTGGCGGGCCCTGCCGATTGCGCAGCAGCCCAGCTGGGCAGACCCGGCGGTGTACAAGGCCTCGGTGAAGGAATTGTCCATCCTGCCTCCGCTGGTATTTGCCGGCGAGGTGGACATCCTGCGGGACCGGCTGGCCCAGGCGGCCCAAGGCAAGGCGTTCCTGCTGCAGGGCGGCGACTGTGCGGAAACCTTTGGCGGGGCCACGGCGGATAAGATCAGCGCCCGGGTCAAGACGCTGCTGCAGATGGCGGTGGTGCTGACCTACGGCGCTTCGATGCCGGTGATCAAGATGGGCCGGATGGCCGGCCAGTTCGCCAAGCCGCGCTCCTCCAACGACGAAACACGCGACGGCGTCACGCTTCCCGCCTACCGCGGCGACATCGTCAACGGCTACGACTTCACCCCGGAGTCCCGTGCGCACGATGCCTCACGGATGCTCAAGGCGTACCACACCTCCGCCTCCACCCTGAACCTGATCCGGGCCTTCACGCAGGGAGGCTTTGCGGACCTGCGTCTGGTCCACCTGTGGAACAAGGGATTCACCGAAAATCCGGCACACACACGGTACGAATCGCTCGCCAGGGACATCGACCGGGCCATCAAGTTCATGGATTCCTGCGGCGCGGATTTCGAGGCGCTCAAGCGGGTGGAGTTCTTCGCCAGCCATGAGGCGCTGCTGCTGGACTACGAGCGGGCGCTGACCCGCATCGACTCCCGGACGGGTCTGCCGTACGACACCTCGGCGCACTTCCTCTGGATCGGCGAACGCAC
>DATIMB010000013.1:0-6801 GCA_035475875.1 Micrococcaceae bacterium | reverse complement strand
GCGGTGAAGCGGAAGCGCCTAGAGGCCCCACTGTTCGATGGCGGGTGTCCGCTTGTCCCAGCCCAGGGTGCAGACCTTCGCCGTTCCCAGGACAAAGTGCCTGCCCTCCACCGGAGCCAGTTGCAGCCAGCGGGCCGTGAGAATGCGGAGGAAGTGCCCGTGGGCCACCAGCAGCGCGTTGGCCACGGTGCTGCCGTCCGGCTGCGGAGCCTGCACACGGGCGATGATGGAATCGGCCCGGGCCGCCACCTGATCCAGGGTCTCCCCGTTCGGGACGCCGTCGGTCCAGATCAGGTAGGCCGGGTTCTTGGCCCTGACGTCGGCGCTGTTGACGCCCTCGTAGTCGCCATAATCCCACTCGTGGGCAGCCGGCTCGACGACGGCGTCGGGGAACCCGGCCAGGGCTGCCGTGCGGCGGGCGCGCTGCAGGGGGGAGGTCAGCACCAGATCGAAGTCCACCCCGCTCAGCGCGGGCCTGGCCGACTTGGCCTGTTCCTCGCCCTTGTCCGTCAGGGCCAGGTCCGTCAGCCCGGTGTACTGCCCGCTTTTGGACCATTCCGTCTCCCCGTGCCGCAATAGCCAGAGTCGGGGCAGGCTGCCCGGGACCTGCGGGTACCCCGCCTCAGTTGCGGGGAGCGTTTGGGGCTTCATCGATTCTCCATGCCGTCGTTGCTGTCCGCGGATTCGGGCTGTTCGGCCCACCACTGCCGCAGTGTGGCCTCCGCCTGGTCCGGCCCCAGCGGTCCGTGCTCCATCCGTTCGTCCAGCAGGAACCGGTAGGCCCGGCCCACCACCGGCCCCGGCTTCAGGTCCAGCAGCGCCATGATCTGCGCCCCGTCCAGATCCGGCCGGATGGAGGCCAGCTCCTCCTGCTCGGCCAGGGAGGCGATCCGGGCCTGGAGATCGTCATAGGCGAAGGAGAGCCGGTCCGCCTTGCGCTGGTTCCGGGTGGTCACATCGGAGCGGGTCAGCCGGTGCAGCCGCTCCAGCAGCGGCCCGGCATCGGTAACGTAGCGGCGCACCGCCGAGTCCGTCCAGCCCGCGTCCCCGTAGCCGTAGAAGCGCATGTGCAGTTCCACCAGCCGGGACACCGCCTTGATCGAGTCGTTGTCGAAGCGCAGGGCCTTCATCCGCTTGGCCGTCAGCTTCGCACCGACGGCGTCATGGTGCAGGAAGCTCACCACACCGCCCGGTTGGAAACGGCGCGTAGCCGGCTTGCCGACGTCGTGCATCAGGGCAGCAAACCGCAGCACAAAATCCGGGCCCGGCACGGCCCCCTCGGGTCCGGTCTCCAGCGCCACGGCCTGTTCGAGCACCTGCAGGGAATGCTGGTAGACGTCCTTGTGCCGGTGGTGTTCATCCGTTTCCAGTTTCAGCGCGGGGATCTCCGGCAGGACCTGCTCCGCCAGCCCCGTCTCCACCAGGATGTCTATGCCAGCCCGCGGCTTGGCGCCGCAGACCAGCTTGACCAGCTCGTCCCGCACGCGCTCGGCGGAAATGATGCTGATCCGCTCCGCCATCGCCGTCATTGCCGCGTGCACGTCCGGATGGACATCTATGCCCAGCTGTGAGGCGAAGCGGGCGGCGCGCATCATCCGCAGCGGGTCATCGGAGAAGGACACCTCGGGAGCCGACGGCGTCCGCAGCACCCCGGCGTGCAGGTCGCGGACCCCGCCATAGGGATCCACCAGCTCCATGGACGGCAGCCGCAGCGCCATAGCGTTGATGGTGAAGTCCCGGCGCTGCAGGTCATCCTCCAGCGAGCTACCGAACGCCACCTCCGGCTTGCGCGACTGCTCGTCGTAGGCCTCCGCCCGGTATGTTGTGACCTCAATGGTCAGCGGCTGCCGGTCCCGGCCCTTCTTGCGCAGCCCGATGGTGCCAAAGGCGCGGCCGATCTCCCAGTAGGTGTCCGCCCATCCCTTGATGACCTTCAGCGTCTGGTCCGGGGTTGCGTCGGTGGTGAAGTCCATGTCCGGTGAACTGCGGCCAAGGAACAGGTCGCGGACAGGTCCTCCCACCACCGACAGTTCGTGGCCGGCGTCCACAAAACGCCGCCCGAGTTCAAGTACCACCGGGTCTAAAGATGAGCTGTCCAGAACTTGCACCATAGTGAAGTTAAGAATGCCAGACTTTCGCCCAGGCCCGGGTTTTCGATCCGCGCCACCGGCTCCGGGCTGTCCTCCTCGGCAGGCAAAGGTAGTTAGAGTGGACAGCATGGCCCATCCCGTCCCGAGCGCACCCAAAAGGTCACCGTTGCCGTCGGCAATCGGTGCCCATGTGGCGCCTGCTGCGCACCAACCGGCGTCGCAGTTGCCGACGGTGGAGGAGGTGTCCGCCGGGGGCGTGGTGGTGGAGAGGTCCGACGACGGCCTGCGGGTTGCGATCATTGCCCGCCTTAATCGGGGCGGCCGGCTGGAGTGGTGTCTGCCGAAGGGCCATCCGGAGAACCAGGAGAACCATCAGGAAGCCGCAGTCCGGGAAATCGAAGAGGAAACCGGCATCAGCGGCGAGGTCCTCGCACCGCTGGGCAGCATCGACTACTGGTTCACCGTCAGCGGCCATCGGGTGCACAAAACCGTGCACCATTACCTGCTCCGGGCCACCGGCGGACAGCTGACCATTGAGAACGATCCGGACCACGAGGCGGTGGATGTGGCCTGGGTGAAGCTGGAGGACCTGCCCAAGCGCCTGTCCTTCCCCAACGAGCGTCGGATCGTGGACCTGGCCCGGGAAGTCCTGCCCGAGAATCTTTGAGCGCCGATAAGGGATGCGGATGCGTGTGACGGTCGAATGCCGCCCGGGCCCACTGCTCGGCCTGCTCGGCCCCGGGTCATCCATCCAGCAGCTATGGCGGGTTTCAAGGCGCTAAGGTCGCCATTGCTGCCGGATCGATCCGCAGGCCCCCGGATGGGATGATGGATAGCGATGGCAAAACACCAAGGACCTGCAGCGCCAGCCACCGCGCCGCTCCTGCCCGGCCCGGCAGCAGGGACGGCAGCAGGACAGTCGACGACGGCCGCCGCCCAAGCGACCCCGGTTTCCGCGCGGTCGGCAGCCGTGCAAACATCCCCTGCTCGTGGGCCGGCCAGGTCGGCCCAACCGACCTGGCCGTCGCGGCGCACGCCATCGGGGCAAATGCTGCCTGCCGCCCGGCATGCGGCGGCCCGACGGAGCCCAAGCCGCGCACCAGGATCGCCAGCGGAAACCGCGGCCCGTTCCAGCGCCAACATGGCCATTGGAACCCTGGCCTCCCGCATCCTCGGATTCATCAAGGGCATGGTCCTCGGTGTGGCCGTGGGCGGTTCGGCGGTCGCGGACCTTTTTGATACCGCCAACAACGTCCCCAACATCATTTATCTGCTGGTTGCCGGCGGCGTCTTCAACGCCGTCCTGATCCCGCAGATCATCAAGGCCAGCAAGCAGCCGGACAGGGGCGCCGACTTCATCTCCCGGGTGCTCACCCTGGCGGTGCTGGTGCTGCTGGGACTGACCCTGCTAGCCACCCTGGCTGCCGGACCCATCATGGACGTGCTTACCACCGACTTCTCAAAGCCCAAGCTGGCCCTGGTCACGGCGTTCGCAACCCTCCTGTTGCCGCAGATCTTTTTCTACGGCCTGTACGCCCTGCTGGGACAGGTCCTCAACGCCCACGGCGCCTTCAAGGCGTACGCGTGGGCGCCGGTGGTGAACAACGTCGTGGCTATCGCCGGGCTGGTCGTTTTTATCGTGCTGGCCGGCAGCAATCAGTCGGCCCCACACTCCATCGACAACTGGACCCCCGGCCAAACACTGATCCTGGCCGGCAGTGCCACACTGGGCATCGTCCTGCAGTCCCTGGTGCTGCTCGTGCCGCTGCGCAGGCTCGGACTGGGACTGCGGCCCCGGTTCGGGCTGCGCGGTGTCGGATTGCGCGCCACCGGCCAGATCGCTGCCTGGACCATGGCCACCATGGTGGTCGGAAACCTGACGTTTCTGCTGATCGGCAAAATCGCCACCATCGCCACCGGAGCCAAGCCTGACGGCACCATTCCAGCGGGAACGGGCATCGCAGGTCCCTACGATCTGAACCGTGCCACCGAGGTCTACATCCTGCCGCACTCCGTCGTCGCCCTGTCCATTGCCACCGTGCTCTTCACCCGGATGGCAAGGGCTGCTTCGGACAACGACGAGCGCGCCGTTCGCAGCACGCTCTCACAAGGGTTGCGGACCATGGGAGTCGCCACGGTCTTTGGCGCCGCGGCGCTACTGATCCTCTCCGGCCCCTTCGGCGTGCTCTTCAGCGGCGGCCTGCACATTGCCATCACACTGGCCATCCTCGCCATCGGCTCCCCGTTCCTGAGCGCCAACTTCATGATGAACCGCGTGTTCTATGCCGCGGAGAACGCCAGGACGCCTTTCCTGATCCAGTGCATCCTGATAATTTTCGGCGTCGGTACCGCGCTGCTGGCCGGCACGCTGGCACCGGCCCTGATTATTTACGGGCTGGCCGCCAGTTACACCCTTGGCAACATCCTGGCCGTCGTTGTCACGCACTTCTTCCTGCGCCGCAAACTGGGCAACTACGGCGCGGCCGGCATCGCCGCGGCGCATCTGCGCTTCATTGCCGCCGCTGTAATCTCAGCCGGCGCCGGCGCGGTCCTGACCTGGCTGTTCGGGGGTTTCAGCACCGCCGGCTTTGCCTGGCAATCCCGTTACGCCGCGGCACTGGTGCTCGCTGTCGTCGGGCTAGCCATGGCTGTTGTCTACCTGGCAGTCCTGAAGCTCCTGCGGGTGAGCGAGTTGGAGGATTTGCTGGAGCCGATCAAGGGCAAACTGCGTGGACGCGTCCCGGGAATTAGGTAGTTTAGGCCGCGCTGCACGTGTCGGAACAGGGTAATCCGATAGGATCAGAATTTAAGGCGACCTGTGTCGGCACCTCTTCACAGGACATTATCGTTTCTTCAGGAGGAATTCGGTGGCACAACCCGTGGACGTGGGCTCGGTGCTCGGCGGCCGCTACAAAGTCACTGCCCGGGTCCTGGTATCCGGCGAGCAGGATGTTGTGCTCGACGGCGTCGATCAGGTCCTTAATCGACCGGTCAGCATCCTTGTGGCCGGGCCGGACAACGGAGACCACCTGACCCAAGGCGCCAGGGAAGTGGCCACCGGCGAACGCCATGCCAACCTACAGATCCTGGACCTGGGCAGCAGCGACGACGGCACTTATCTGATTGCCAACCAGAGCCCCGCAGCCGAGCTGCTGGACCTGGTGGTGCCTACCGACCCCTACGTAGAACCCTTCTTTACCGACACCCTGGGCCAGGAGATCTTCGGCATGCCCCGGCCGGAGGCACCGGACAACTACCGTCAGTACGACTATGTGTACGAAGACGATACGCCCGTTGAGCTGGATGGCAACGACGCTCCTCCCGCGGCGCCTGAGCGGCAGCAGCCTCCGGCTCCTCCAGTACGTAAGGCGTCGGCGCGGCCTGCGGCGGGCGGAGGCCAGAATGCAGGCCAAAAGACGCCGGCAAGAACCCCGCAGCAGGCCGCGCCCACTGCGGGCCAAGTTCCCGCAGACGGCCAGGCTCCTGCCGCCAGCCAGGCTCCTGTGGCGGCGCCACGTCCCACCCGTCCCGTCGCACCCATTCCACCGGCTCCGATTCAAAGCGACACCGGCAATCTTCCGCCTGCTCCTCCTGCCCCTCCCAGCATCATCCCCACTACCGCTGTCCCGTCTGCAGAGTACATACCCGGGCCGTCCGAGACCCCGGTTCCGTCCCCTACGCCGCGGACGGCGCCCCAACCGGCGCAGGACCAGCGGGCTGCATCCAGTCCCGCCACCCGCCCTGCAACCCGTCCGTCGGCCGGTGCGGCGGGCGGGGGGGCGCCTGCCGCAGCAACCTCGGCAACTGCCATCCCGCCAAGCACAGCATCGAGCGCACCGGCCAACGCCAGGACGGAAGCGGCTAACCCCAAGGTCACACTGTGGTCGGAGGACGACTTCGGCGAGGCCAACGGTGCCCCCGGGCTCCCTGCAGGAGCAACCACCGCCTCCGGAGACCGGCCGGCCTCAAACTTCCCGCTCTCGGCCCGCCAAGCCAGCACGGGGTATGACGAGGACGTCACGGATTACGAGGACGACGAGGAAAACGCCCCGCGGACCGGCGGACGGTGGCTAGTCGGCGGAGTCGTTGCCATCCTGGTGATCGCCGCCCTCATCTTCGCCGTGACCACAATCGGCGGCGGCCTCTTCGGCAATAAGAACGCTGCAGCACCGACGTCGGGACAAACACAGGCACAGACCGGTGGCCAGAGCGCCGCGGGATCCTCTGCCGCGCAGTCCGCCGCGGCACCCGTCGTCGCTCCTGTCATTGGCTCGGTGACCCGCCTGGTCCCCGACGCCCCGGACATGGGCAAGGATTACGATGCCAAACTTCCCGCCACGTTCGATGGCAATCCTGGGACGTACTGGCAGACGCTGGAGTTCTCCAACGACAACTTTGCCGGGCTGACCAGCAGCATCAACCTCGTGGTCCAGCTCAAGCAGGTCTCGGACATCAAGACCGTGACGCTGACCCAGCTCGGCGGCTCCGGCGGCAGTTTCAAGCTGCTGACCAACAGCCAGCCCAGCCTGGACGGCGCCAAGGAGATCGGCACAGGCAGTTTCACCGCTCCGGACATCACCCTCCCGGCCCCGCAGGGGACCAAGGCGCAGTACGTCATCATCAGCTTCACCCAGCTGCCCAAGCAACAGTCCTTCCAGACGTATCCCTACGCCGCGAAGATCGCCGAAATAAGCATCAAGTAAGCCTTGCG
>DATIMB010000012.1:0-3791 GCA_035475875.1 Micrococcaceae bacterium | reverse complement strand
CCTGGCGCTGCTGGCCGTAGGCCAGGTTGCGCACCGGGATCCCGCGCGCGCCCCTGAAGCCGACAAAGTCCAGCCAGTGGTGCGCTTCGTCGGTCAGGTTCCGCTCGCTGCGCCGGTATCGCGGGGTGTGGAAGATGGCATCCAGGAAGTTCTGCCCACCGTACAGGTGCATGCCGCCGCGGACGTTGTCCAGCACGGTCAGGTCCGGGAACAGCCGCAGGTTCTGGAAGGTCCGGGTGACGCCGGTGGCGGCGATCACCGCCGGGCGTTTGCCGGTAATGTCCTGGCCGTCCACCAGCACCCGGCCCGAGGTCGGCTTGTAGAACCCGGTGATGCAGTTGAAGGCCGAGGTCTTACCCGCACCGTTGGGCCCGATCACCGAAATGATCTCATGCGCGTTGGCGGTGAAGGACAGGCCGTTGACAGCCTTGACCCCACCGAAGGATATCTGCAGGTCCTTGACCTCCAGCAGAGCACTCATTGTCCTGCTCCCGTCTTGCTGGGTGCCGGGGAATCCGTGGCCGCCTGATCCAATGATTCGGACTTCCGGCCTTTCCTGCGCCGCCGTCCCTCCGTTTCGTTGCGGTCCGGCTCATAGGCCCGGGAGGGCCAGAATCCCTGCGGCCGCAGCACCATGACCGCGACAAGCACCACCCCGAAGACGACGTAGCGCAGGTTGCCCAGATCGCGGAGGAACTCCGGAAGCAGTGAAATTGCCACCGCGCCCACCACCACGCCTCGCATGTTGCCCATGCCGCCCAGTACCACTGCCATCAGCACCAGGGCGGACTGCAGGAAGACGAAGCTCTGCGGCGAGACGGCGGACAGGTGCGCCGCGAACAGCACCCCGCCAATTCCGCCCCATACCGCGCCGAAGATGTAGGCCATCAGCTTCACCTTGTAGGTGTGGATGCCCATCGCCTCGGCGGCGTCCTCATCCTCGCGCACAAACCGCCACGCCCGGCCCAGCCGTGACTTGCCCAGCCGTGCGGAGGCCAGCACAAACGCCGCGACCACCAGCACGCAGAAGTAGTAGAAGAGCACCGGCTGTTGCAGATCCAGGCCGAACAGCTCGATACCAGGGATGCCGAAGATACCCGAGGGCCCTCCCGTAATGGTGAGGTTGTTCGCGGTCAGCCGGATGATTTCACCAAAGCCGAGGGTCACGATGGCCAGATAGTCGCTGCGCAGCCGCAGCGTTGGGGCGCCGATGATCAGTCCGGCGAGGACGGTCATGATCACCACGGCGGGAATGGTGAACAGCAGCGGCAGTTCAAAGGATTTGGCCACGATGCCGGCGGTGTAGGCACCCACCGCCATGAAGGCGATGTAGCCCAGGTCCAGCAGCCCGCAGTAGCCAACCACGATGTTCAGCCCGGAGGCCAGCAGCACGAAGATGACCGCCGTCGTCATGATGCTCATCGCGTAGTTGGTGGCGATGATAAAGGGGAAGAGCAACGCGATGGCCAGCGCGGCCCAGCCCAGCTGGCGGCTGGCGAAAAGCGCGGAGATTTTGCTCTGCGGCTTGCCGATCAGCCGCGGTGCCATGGTGGTGTCGGTGTTTTCACTCATCCTAGACACGCTCCGTCACTCGTTCGCCCAGCAGACCGGTGGGCTTGAGGGTCAGGAACAGGATCAGCACGGCAAAGGTAAAGACGTCCCGCCACTGCCCGCCCAGCCACTGCGAGCCGAAGGCCTCCAGCAGGCCCAGCACCAGGCCGCCGAGCATGGCCCCCTTGATGTTGCCGATACCGCCGATCACTGCCGCCGTGAAGGCCTTCAGACCGATGATGAAACCCATCAGGAAGTCGATTTTCCCGTAATACGCACCGGCCATGACGCCGGCCGCGCCGGCCAGCGAGGAGCCGATGAAGAAGGTCCGGGTGATCACCGAGTTCACGTTGATGCCCATCAGCAGCGAGCCCTTCGGGTCCAGCGCAATAGCGCGCATGGCACGGCCCGTGGAGGTGCGCTGGATGTAGGCGTTCAGCGCGATCATCAGCACGACGGCGATCAGCATCAGGACCAGCTGCGGCACCGCGATCCGTGCGCCCAGCAGGTCGAAGCTGGCGCCCTCCAGCCGGACCGGAAAGACCCGCGGATTCGGCCCGGCCACCGCGCTGACCCCGTACTCCAGGGTGAAGGAGGCGCCGACGGCGGTGATCAGGACCGCCAGCCGCGGGGAACTTCGCAGCGGCCGGTAGGCGATGCGTTCAATGGCCACGCCCGCGGCGCCGGTGAGCAGCATGCTCAGCAGCATCACCACCAGCAGCGCCACCAGGGACATGGACGCCGGGAACCCGCCCACCGAGCTGAGTACGGCGAATCCGATGAACGCCCCCAGCATGTAGATATCGCCGTGCGCAAAGTTGAGCAACTTGATGATGCCGTAGACCATCGAGTAGCCCAGGGCGATCAGTGCGTAAAAAGATCCGACAAATAAGCCGTTCCAGATGAGCTGTGTCATAGCGTCCTGCCTTGAAGCTGTGGGGAGCGGAAAGGCGGGCGCCGGAGGGTAGCCGGCACCCGCCCTCGCAATCAGCTCAGCGCGTCCTTGAGGGTGAACTTGCCGCCGTTGACCTGCAGGATCTGGAAGCCGCCGTTGGAGAGCGTGTGCTCCGGAGTGAACTTCAGCGGGCCGGAGAAGATCTTGAACCCGTCGATCGCCTCCAGCGCCTTCTCCACGTCGGCACCCTTGGTGCTCTTGGCCTGGGTGATCGCCTCGGCCGCTACACGCACCGCGTCGTAGGACTGCGTGGAGTACGGACCGGGATCCGAGTTGAACTTGGACTTGTAGTCGGAGATCCAGGTCTCAGCGCCCTTGATCGTGTCCGGGGTCTGCGTCATGGTGGCCAGCACTCCCTCGGCGTTGGCCGCACCGGCGATCTTGACCAGCGACGGGTCAACGCTGCCGTCGGCAACCATGATCTTGCCCTTGTATCCGGCCGCCTTGAGCTGGTTGATGATCAGCCCGCCCTCCTGGTAGTAGCCCGTCCAGTACAGCATGTCCGGGTTCACTCCCATGATGTCGTGCACCACCGAGGAGTAGTCGCTCTCCCCCGCCGTGACGGAAGTGGCCAGCGCAACCTTCACGCCGCCGTCGGACTCAATATCCTTCTTGGTCTCCGTCGTAATGTCCTTGGAGTAGCTGGTGTTGTCGTCCACCAGCGCCACGGACGTCACGCCGTCCTTCTTCATGTACTTCAGCGCAGCAGCCGCCTGCTGCACGCCGGTGCCGTTGATCAGGAACACATTGGAAAGTTTCTGGTTGACCAGGTCCTGCGAGTTCGCGGCAGGAATGATCATCGGGATATCGGCCTTGGCGAAGATCGGCAGCGTCGGCAGCGTGGCACCGGAGCAGTATCCACCCACTGAAACCATCGCACCGTTGGAGACCGCCTTATTGGCCGCCGCAGCTGCCTGCGTGGGATCGCAGGCCCCGTCCTCGACGTCGAGCTGCAGCTTGCGCCCGTTCAGGACGCCACCCTTCGCGTTGATCTCATCGACCGCCATCTGCATGCCGTTCTTCATGTACACTCCGGTGGGAGCGCTGGAACCCGAGGTGGGAATCACGGCCGCAAGCTTGATAGGCCCGGAATCAGAGCTGGCGGTGGATCCGGAATTGCTAAGAATTCCGCTACATCCGGTGCTGGCCAGCAGGGTTGCCGCGACCACGCCCGCATAGACGGCTTTGGGGATTCTGAGTTTCATTGTCGGCCTCTCCTTTGACGGTGACAACATGTCGAGGATGCCGTACCGGCAACCCTTCCGATGTAAGCGGCGTCACAAAG
>DATIMB010000011.1:0-7922 GCA_035475875.1 Micrococcaceae bacterium | reverse complement strand
TGGGCGCGGCTGCCGGCGGTGCCGACGGGGCAACGGCGGTGGACTCGGACTCGGGTGCGGGGGCCTCCGTGCCAGCCGTGGAAGGTGCCGGCTGGGCAGCAGGTGCCGGCGGGGCGGGTGCCGGGGCCGGAACCTCGGCGGCGGCCTGCGGAGCCTGGGGAGCCGCATCGGCGGCGGGAGCGGAAGGCGCTTCGGCGGCGGCCGGGGCGGCTGCACCGGATCCGATTACGGCCAGCACGGAACCGACCTCGGCCGTCTCATCCTCGTTGACCCGGATGTCCTGCAGTGTTCCGGCGACGGGGGAGGGGATCTCGGTGTCCACCTTGTCGGTGGAGACTTCCAGCAGCGGCTCGTCCATCTCCACGGTGTCCCCGATGGCCTTCAGCCAACGGGTGACGGTGCCCTCTGTAACGCTCTCGCCCAGGGCGGGCAGGGTGACCTCGTGGCTGTCGCCACCGGCGGCCGGTGCCGAGGGCTGCGACGCCGGAGCCTTGGACTCAGCCTCGACCGGGGCGTCCGGGGAAGGCACCTCGGCGGTGGTTCCCGGCTGCTCGGCGGGTGCCTGCTCGGCCGGTGCGGGTTCGGCGGGGGCCTGTTCGGCCGTTGCGGACGAGGCGGGGGCCTGCTCGGCGGATGCGGCGCCTTCGCCGCTGCCAATACGCACCAGCGGCGCGCCGACCTCTGCAGTTTCATCCTCTGCCACGAGGATTTCCTCGATCACACCGGCAATCGGAGACGGGATTTCGGTGTCGACCTTGTCGGTGGAGACCTCCAGCAGGGGCTCGTCGACCTCTACCCGGTCACCAACCTGCTTGAGCCAGCGAGTGACGGTACCTTCGGTGACGCTCTCACCAAGGGCGGGCAAGTTCACGGATTCAGACATTTCGTCCCCGTTCTCCTTTATCTGCGATGCGAATGAAATCTTAAGTATTCAGGGTGCAACCGGTCCCCTGGCGGCGGCCAAAGCTGCGGATGCTGCTTCGAGCTTAGTGCACCCGGCCGGGGTGGCCGGGTGCACCAAGGCAAGTGTTACTAGCCGTGCAGCGGGCGCCCGGCCAGGGCCATGGCCGCTTCGCCGAGGGCCTCGTTCTGCGTCGGGTGGGCGTGGATCAGCTGCGCCACGTCCTCCGGGTAGGCCTCCCAGTTCACGATCAGCTGGGCTTCGCCGATCTGCTCGCCCATCCGGGTGCCGATCATGTGCATGCCGACGACGGGACCGTCCTTTTGGCGGACCAGCTTGACGATGCCGCCGGTGCCCAGGATGGAGCTCTTGCCGTTGCCGGCCAGGTTGTACTCGGTGGTCTCCACCGCATCGGCACCGAACTTCTCCTTGGCGGCCTTCTCGGTGTAGCCGACGGTGGCGATTTCGGGGTCGCAGTAGGTGACCTTGGGGATGTTGATGTCCTCGACAATGACCGGGTTGAGCCCGGCGATTTCCTCGGCGACGAAGATGCCCTGCTGGAAGCCGCGGTGCGCCAGCTGGACGCCCGGAACGATGTCCCCGACCGCGTAGATGTTGCCCACGCCCGTGTGCAGGCGCTCGTTGGTGATCACGAAGCCGCGGTCGATGGTAACGCCGGCCTCCTCATAACCGAGGCCCGCGGTGACAGGGCCGCGCCCGACGGCGACCAGCAGCACCTCGGCTTCGAAGGTCTGCCCGTCCACCAAGGTGACCTTGACGCCGTCGTCGTTCTGCTCGACGCCTTGGAAGAAGATGCCGGTGCTGAACTTGATGCCGCGCTTTTTGAAGCTGCGCTCCAGGATCTTGACGATGGAAGCATCCTCGTTGGGGACCAGTGAGGGCAGGCCCTCCACAATGGTCACGTCCACGCCGAAGGACTTCCAGACGGAGGCGAATTCGACGCCGATCACGCCGCCGCCCAGGACGATGGCGCTCTTGGGGATGGTATCCATCTCCAGCGCCTGGTCCGAGGTGATCACACGGCCGCCCAGTTCCAGGCCAGGCAGGCTGCGGGAGTAGGAGCCGGTGGCCAGGATGATGTTCTTGCCGGTGTAGGCGGTGCCGTTGACGGTGACGGTGTTCTGCGAGGTGAGCTTGCCCTCACCCTCGATCACGGTGATGCCCTTGCCCTTGATCAGGCCCTGCAGGCCCTTGTACTTGCCGGCGATGATGCCGTTCTTGTACGCGTTGACCGCTGACATGTCGATGGACTGCAGGTCCACGTTGACGCCGTACTTGGCGGCGTCGCGGGCATGGTCGGCCACCTCGGCGGAGTGCAGCAGCGCCTTGGTGGGGATGCAGCCATTGTGCAGGCAGGTTCCGCCCAGCTTGGCCTTTTCGACCAGGCCGACGCTGAAGCCCAGCTGGACGGCCCGCAGGGCCGCGGCGTATCCGCCGCTACCGCCACCGAGAACCAGGATGTCGAATTCTTGCGCAGGTGCCTGATCGGCCACGTAAACGCTCCCTCGCGTATTGGTGGCGCACTGGTGCGCCACCCGGTTTGTAATATTGATGCGGTAAGGACAATTTCCCCGCACAAAGCGGCCGCGCCGGAGCGCGGCCTGCGCCTTGGGGAATAGCTTTCAGCATTCACCTTAGCGCCCACATGAACCATGCTCCACCTGAGCGCGGCGGGGCGGAAGCGGTTGTGTCCGGAAACACGGCGGACTGTGATAGCCCCCGCTCAGGCAGTGCGGGCCAGGACGTCCTCCACATAGGCCACCAGTGTCCGGACCGCCACCCCGGTGCCCTGCTTCGGGGTGTAGCCGTAGGCGGCTCCCTCGTTGAAGGCGGGGCCGGCAATGTCCAGGTGCGCCCAGGGGATCTTGGCCCCGTCCTTGCGCTTGCCCACAAATTCGTTCAGGAACACGGCGGCGGTCATCATGCCGCCCATCTTCTCCCCGATGTTGGCCAGGTCGGCCACCTGAGAATCCAGGCTGGTCCGCAGTTCCTCCGGCAGCGGCATCGGCCAGAAGAGTTCGCCTGCACGCTCCGCGGCAGCCTTAACCGCCGCACAGACGCCGTCGTCGCCCATCACGGCGGAGACCCGGTTGCCCAGCGCCACCATCTGCGCGCCGGTCAGGGTCGCTACGTCCAGGACGGCGTCCGGCTGTTCCGCGGAGGCGGCGGCCAGTCCATCGGCCATCACCAGCCGTCCCTCGGCATCCGTATTGAGAACTTCCACCGTCTTGCCGCCGAACATGGTCAGCACATCCGAGGGGCGGGTGGCGGTGCCGGAGGGCATGTTTTCGGCCAGGCACAGCCACGCGGTCAGCTTGACCGGCAGGCCCAGTGAGGCCACGGCCAGCAGGGCGTTCAGCACGACGGCGGCACCGGCCATGTCGCACTTCATGGTCATCATGCCGGCGGCGGGCTTGAGCGAGAGGCCGCCGGAATCAAAGGTGATGCCCTTGCCCACGAAGGCTAGGTTGGCCTGGGCGCGGGCCGGGGAGTACTCCACCTTGACCAGGCGCGGGGGACGCGAGGAGCCGCGGCCGACGCCGGTGATGCCGCCGTAGCCTTCCTTCTCCAGCCGCTTTTCATCCAGCACCGTGACCTTGACCGGCAGGCCCTTGGCCAGCTCCTTCGCTGCCTCCGCAAAGGTCTCCGGGTACAGGTGGCTGGGCGGCTGGTTGACCAGCGAGCGGGTGGCGTTGACGGCGCGGGCGACGACGGCGGCGCGCTCCAGTGCGGGTGCCAGGTCCGTTTGGGCCGCCGCGGGGGTGAAGACGGTCACGGTGCCGACTCCGGGTTTGAGCCCGGCGGCGCTGGTGCTGCGGTGCTCGGTGTAGGCGTAGGCGCCCAGGGCGGCACCCTCGGCAACCGCTGCCGCCTGGCTGACCGTCGTCGTCGGCAGGGCAATGACTACGGAACCCAGCCCGGCCAGCTGGCGGATGGCCGAACCGGCAGCGCGCCGCAGCGCCTCCTCCGTGACTTCTCCGTCGGAAACCTTGCCGACGCCGGCCAGCACCAGCACCTCGGCACCCAGTTCGGGTATCCCCGGGAAGCGGCGGACCTCGTCTGCCGCGCCGCTGACACCCAGCACCTCCAGCGAGGCAGCCAGCGCATTCGCGGCCTTAACCGGAAGCGGGTTGTCCAGCAGCACGGCTCCCTCCGTGCCCTGCCCGACGCCTATCACGACGGCGTCAGCGGAATCCTTCCGGATGTCCTTGGCGATTGCCCTGAGAGTGACTTCATGGTTTTTGAACACGAAAGCTGATCCTCACTGCTGGTTGTGGACCACTGCCGGTAGGTGGCCGCTGCTGGTAGGTGGCGGATGGCGTGGTGCGCCGCCGGACCGCCGCAGCGCCCTGTCGGGCTGCGGCGGTCGGAATCCCCTACTGATCGTAGCCGGGTCGGGCCGGCCGGAATGATTCCAGGCGTCCCCGACGTTGTTAAGGTAGTTAAATCTGACGCGGAGGAAGAAAGTGAAAGAGATCGAGTACAAGCCATTCCTGGAGCCGGCTGCACTCTATGCCAGTAACGAAGTCTTGCTCCAGCATGAGGACCTGCGCGGGCTGAACATGGTCATGGGGTTCACCGGGTTCTCCGACGCCGGCCAGGTGGTCACCCAGATCACCGACGAGCTGCTGCAGAACCTGGACAGCGAGCCGGTGGCCTTTTTCGACATCGACCAGTTGCTGGACTACCGCTCGCGCCGCCCCCGAATCACCTTTGCGGAAGACCACCTGACCGACTACCAGCAGCCAAAGCTGGTCCTGTACCGGCTGATCGACGGGATGGGCCAGCCGTTCCTGTTCCTGACCGGCAACGAGCCGGACCTGCAGTGGGAGCGGTTCAGCCAGGCGGTGTTGGGCCTGATCCGCAAGTTGGATGTCAACCTGGTGGCCTGGGTGCATTCCATCCCCATGCCCGTGCCGCACACCCGTCCCATCGGGGTGACGGTGCACGGAAACCGGCCGGACCTGATCGAGGGGATTTCCTCCTGGCGGGCCACGGTGGAGATTCCCTCCGCGATTGGCCATGTGCTTGAATTCCGGCTGCAGCAGGCCGGGCGCAATGTGGCCGGCTACGCCATCCACGTGCCCCACTACCTGGCGGAGGCGGAATACCCGCCCGCGGCGGTGGCGGGGCTGGAATACCTGGGCGCAGCAGCATCGCTGATGCTGCCCAGCGAGCGGCTGCGGGAGGCCGGGCGCGAGGTGGAACGCCAGATCGCCGAGCAGGTCCGGTCCTCCACGGACGTGCAATCCGTAGTGCGCAGCCTGGAGCGCCAGTATGACGACCGCAACAAGGGGACCGCATTGAGGTCGCTGCTGGCCGACGAGAATGACCAGCTGCCGGACGCGGACGCGCTGGGCGCAGCGGTGGAGGCCTATCTGGCCAGCCGGGATCCCGACGACGACGGCCCCGTCCAGGACTGACTGCCGGCTGACTCACCGCCCGGAGACGGCGCCAGCGTGACCAGTCACACCCCCGCTCCCAAGCCGTCTGGCGCCGTCGTCGGAATAGGATGGACGGGTGGAAAGTAGACGCGCGTGGGTGATTTGGGGAACCGGTGTCTTTGCCTACCTGATTGCGATCACGCAGCGGACGTCCTTCGGCGTGGCCGGACTGGACGCCACCGTCCGCTTCCATGCCACCGCCTCCGCACTCTCCGCCTTCACCGTGCTGCAACTGCTGGTCTACGCCGTGCTGCAGATTCCGGTGGGCGTCATGGTGGACCGCTTCGGTTCGCGCGTGATGGTTGCGGCCGGAGCCGTACTGATGTTCCTGGGCCAGCTCCAGCTCGCCGCCGCCAGTTCCGTGCCGGCGGGCCTGTTCGGCCGGATCCTGGTCGGTGCCGGCGATGCGATGACGTTTATTGCCGTGCTGCGCCTGCTGCCGGCATGGTTTTCGCCCCGCCGGATCCCGCTGCTGACCCAGCTGACCGGGCAGCTTGGCCAGATCGGCCAGCTGATCAGCGTGATCCCGTTTGTGCTGGTGCTGCACGAGCTGGGCTGGAGTTCTGCTTTCCTGGGCGCCGCGGGGTTGTCCCTGCTGGCGTTCGTGCTGGCCGCGGCGGTGCTGCGCAGCCAGCCGGCCGATGCCCCCGCCGCCGCAACACATGCCGGGCTCCGGGACACAGGAACCGCGCTGACCCGCGCCTGGAAGCAGCCCGGAACCCGGTTGGGGCTGTGGAGCCACTTCACCACGCAGTTCTCCGGAACCGTCTTCGTGATGACCTGGGGCTATCCGTTCCTGCTCTCCGGACAGGGGCTGGACGCAGCCACCGCGTCGGTGCTGATGAGCCTGTTTGTGCTGGTCGGAATGGTCTGCGGGCCGCTGCTGGGCGGATGGGTGGGACGCCACCCGCTGCGCCGTTCCACCATGGTGCTGCTGATTTCCTTCCTGATCGCCGTGGTCTGGCTGGTGACCCTGACCTATCCGGGCCGGGCGCCGCTGTGGCTGCTGGTGGTGCTGGTACTGGTGCTGGCGCTGGGCGGTCCGGCATCCATGATCGGTTTCGACTTCGCCCGGACCTTCAACCCCGCCCACCGCATGGGGACCGCCACCGGAATCGTCAACGTGGGCGGATTCTGCGCTGCCCTGCTGACGATGTACATTGTGGGCCTGGTGCTGGACCTGCTGAACAACAGCGGTTTCTCGCACGGACAGCTCTACGCCCTGGACTCCTTCCGGATAGCGCTTTCGGTCCAGTTGGTGATGATCGCGACCGGCGCCACCGGCGTGGTGTTGAGCCGGCGCGAGGTCAGACGGCGGATGGCACTGGAAGGCGTGCACGTTCCGCCGCTGCGCCAGGCCATGGCCGATAACCGGCGCCGCCGGCAGCAGTACCGGGCGGAGCGGCGCCGCTCCCCGGCCCGCGTGGGCGGTTCCCGGGACGACGGCGGGACTCCGGACGACGGCGGTTCCCGCACCAAGAGTGGCGGTTCCCGGGACGACGGCGGATCGTAGACCAAGCGCACGTTCCAGGGAACCGTGGCTCCAGGCCAAGCCGCGGTTCATAGGGCTGTGGCATCAGACCAAGGCCTGTGGCTTCCAGACCGGCATTTCGCGCGAGGACGGACCGGGAATGCCCGACTGGTCCTGCACCGGGGGATCGTGGTCTGGCCATACCCACATACGCCGTCCAATCAGTGGCCCGCGTCTGGCCGGGACCGCCATCGTGGGGGAATGACCAACGAACCGCGGCTTACCTTCAGCAAGGGCCAGGACATCCTCAGCTACATTTCCCATGCGCTGGGATACTGGCCGGCGGACAGCCTGGTCTGTATCACCATGTCGGGCAACATCCTCGGCGCAACCCTGCGGACCAACCTCCTTCAGCCGCGACCGGACGCGGGCGCGCGGGGCAGATCGGACCAGACGGACCAGCCTTCGCCGCCCGGCCAGCCTGCACAGCCGGCACCGGCCGACCTGGCCAGATACGTCCGTGAGATCCTCCGCTACCTCGCCGCAGATCAGGCGGCGGACGGCGTGCTTCTGGCGGTCTTTGGAAGCGCGGATTGGGAGGAACCGGGTAGGCGCCCACACGCCCGGATGGTGGCGGCGATAGAGGCAGCCCTGGCTGGCAGCGGGCGGCCGGTGAAGCACAGCTGGTACGTCGGTCCCGGGCATTGGCGGAGCTACTACTGCACGGATCCTGACTGCTGCGGCTGGCCGGGTCGGCCGGTCAGTGAAATCACTGACAGCGCGCTTAACGCCGAACTGATCTTCCGGGGAAGCACCTACGAAAGCGGTCCACAGATGCTCGCCCGGGACGCGGCCGAGCCGTTACCGGACGAGGTTCGGTCGAAGATCGCCACGGCTGCCGCTGTGGCGCTGCAACAACTGGCCGGACGAGCGTGCCGCGACACGCAGTTCCGGGCAATCCTGGAAGTGTGGGAGAGCGCTGTGTCCGCCGGTTCCGGTATGCCGGACGATGCGACGAGCGGGTACCTGCTGGCTTCGCTGGAGAGCGTCACGGTTAGGGACTCCGTGTTAGTGCTGTGCAGCG
>DATIMB010000010.1:0-10764 GCA_035475875.1 Micrococcaceae bacterium | reverse complement strand
GATGCGATTTCTGCGGCGCTGAGCAAGTCCGCCAGGTTTCGGCCCAGTCCACCGTGCAGTCCTTCGCTGACACGATTTATGCCGTCGCGTTCCTCGGCGGTTAGAGCGTCTCCCAGCCATCCCCACAGGACGGTGCGCAGCTTGTGGTCACGGTGAAAGGTGAGTCCATGGTCCACGCCGTGCCGGTGTCCGTCCGTCATGGCAAGAATGTGATCGCCTTTGCGGTCGGCGTTGTTGACGACCATGTCGAACACCGCCATGCGTCTGAGCGCTGGCGAGTCTTCGTGAACGAGGGCGACTATCCGTCCGTTCTCATCCCGTCCCTCGAGAACGTGTTTCCAGCCAGTCTCCGGCAGGTGGTCCGTCGCGACCAGGTTCACGGCGCTTTGGGCGGAGTCTTGCTCCTGCCAGAGTTGCACCATTCCTTCGCCCATCGGTCCATCGCGCAGCCTGGTGCGCGGCGCGACGTCCCAGCCGAAGGCCTGCGAGACCATGTAGGCGGCCACCTCCCGGTGAGCCCGGGTGCCGTGGGGAAAATCCCACAGCGGACTTTCGCCTGCTATCGGCTTATAGACGACCACCACGTCGCCGATGCTGCCCAGAAATGTAGCGTTTGAAGCCGTCGTGATGCGGCCGGTGAGCGTCAGTTCGGCGGTCACTAGGTCCGTCGCTGGCATCAGACCTCGGGAAGGGTGCAGATGTGCCCGTCGGCGTCCATGGGGTAACCGCAGAGCGGGCACGTCGGACGCCCGGCGTCCACGATCTCACGGGTCCGCTTGGCGAATGCGCGGGCGGTGCCCACCGGCATTCGCACCAGCAGCATTTCGGGCTCCGTAGCGCCGTCCTCATCAAGCGATTCGTCGTTGTCATCAGCATCGACTTCGGTGATGGGGTAGGCCTCCATTACGACCTGGGCAGTGGTTGGGTCCCAGCCCAAGCTCATGGCGCCGGTGCGAAACTGCTCCTGCACGTCCTCAAGCTGGTCATTGTCGACAAGTTCAATGGGAGTACTCGTGGGAACGCTGAAGGGGTTGCCATCGATGGTGATGAGCTGGTCGAGAATTTCGTCGATCTTCTCCGCGAGTTGAGCCGACTGCTGCTTCTCCAGGGCAATACTCACGATCTGCGTCCCTGCGCGCACCTGTAGGTAGAACGTGCGCGCCCCCGGAAGGCCAATGGTGCCAACGACGACCCGATCAGGCCAGGCAAACTCGTGAACACGTGTAGGCATGTCAGTATTTTAGGCACATGAGGTTCATGGCGCCTTTTGCCCTGCTCCGCCGCCCACCGGCGCATCGTCAGATTGGACGCCGTTTGACAGCCACGACAGATCACCCCTATCGGTGTTGGTCGCGTAGACGCTCGGCCGACTAGCGCCGTAGCGCACGATCGATACGGAGGCGGGGCCCACGTTAATACGCTGGAACAGGTCAAGGTGCATGCCGAGCGCGTCAGCGAGGATTGACTTGATGATGTCACCGTGACTCACCGCCACCCACACGGCCCCTGGCCCGTACTCGGCTTCGAAGGCTGCATCGTAGCGTCGAACCGCTGCCACCGACCGAGCCTGCATCGCGGCCATGGATTCACCGCCGGGAAAGACGACAGCGGACGGTTGCGACTGCACAACCGGCCACAAATCCTCGGTCGCGAGATCACTGAGCGTGCGGCCCTGCCACTGGCCGTAATCGCACTCGGTGAGATCGAGATCGACCGGCGCGTACGGCGCGCCAGGCTGGCGATCGAGGATGAGCTGGGCGGTCTGCTGACAACGCTCAAGAGGGCTCGACACCACCCCAACTAAGGGCACCGCTGCGAGCCGGTCTCCGGTCAGAGCCGCCTGGTCCCGCCCGATCTGGTCCAGGCTGACGCCGACGGCCCGACCGGCCAGCAGTCCAGTGGCATTGGCTGTGGTGCGGCCGTGCCGAACGAGAATAACTGTCGCCATTCACTCAGACTAACCACCCGGTCGATGGCGGTGTGAACCCTACAGGATCGCGCGTCGGACATGCCGATAAAGCACTGGCGGAGCCCTTCAAGCACTCCGACGCGCTCAAAGCCGCCCAGACGGACTCGGCACGCATTGACTAGCTCATGGCCGCGCAGCAAACCGGAAGAACCGGCACGGCAAGAGCCCACCGAAGTCGACCCCCGCATGGAGGACAGGCGGTCGAGGGTGGTCACGACGGTGTCCCGTTTCGACAGGCGGCCCAGCGCTTCCCGGCGCCCTCGGCCGTGCCCGGTTGGAGCCGGTGGTTGAACCGAATATGGCTATCCACGGCAATCTCCAGAGCTTCGTTCGGTGCATGGGGGCTGCCAAGTCAGACCGATTTTCCGTGCGGGTATGCTGATGGCAATCGCCTCGGCGTCGGGGGTGAGGATTTGCAGTCCGCACCTTCGAATCGTCTCTCAAACGCCGAGCTGACAGAGGTGACATTGACCCGTTTCGGCCGTCGAGCTATCTGCGTTCCGGCTTCGTTGGCCCCTTCCATCGAGTGAGCGCTTGGTGTGCGAAACAGCCCTGTATCGAACACCAAGCGCTCAGTCGATTAACGAGGACGCCATTTTGCCGAACGAAACTGCGTCCATGGTGGAGGTCTGCTGTATATCCGCGAAAGCTTTAGGTTGCATCTCGATAACAACAGACCCCAACAGCCAACTTTTTTACCACTGGGTAACAAATCCGGTTTAGGCTTCTGACCATGTGAGACGCGCCACTGACCGATCGGTCGGGGAGTCGGGCCCGCGTGAGAGCATGCGGGTTTACACACAATTTCAGAACCATAGGAGGCGGAATGCGTTTCGGACGTATTTCCAAAGCAGTAGGAGTGGCAGCAGTAGCTGCGCTTGCACTGAGCGCCTGCGCGAGCACCTCGAGCACCCCCTCGAGCAGCTCCAGCGCATCCGGTGCAAAGCAGGGTGGTAGCGCCACCGTCGTCGAGGTGAATGGATTCAGCTCCTTCAACGCCAATACGGCCAAGGGCAACGTCGACATCAACTCGAAGATTGCCTACGCAACGCACTCGGGCTTCAACTACATCGACAACAACCTGAACATCGTCAAGAACGAGAAGTTCGGGACGTACCAGAAGATTTCCGATGACCCGCTGACCGTGAAGTACACCATTAACGATGGCGTTAAATGGTCTGACGGATCGCCTATGGACGCGAACGACATGATCCTGTCCTGGGCCGTCGACTCGGGCCACTACGACGACGCCAAGCTTGACGCCGATGGCAATGTGACCGCCGGAACCCAGTACTTCCAGTACGCCGGCGACACCTCCGGACTGGGCCTGACCGACTTCCCGGAGATCGGCGACAACGGCCGCTCCATCACGCTGAAGTACTCCAAGCCCTACGCCGACTGGGAAAACTCCTTTGGCACCGAGGGTGTCTCCCCGCTGGACATTCCGGCCCACGTCGTGGCGCAGAAGGCTGGCCTGAAGGATGCTGCGGCGCTGACGGCCCTGCTCAAGAGCCTGCCGAAGGGCAACCCGGACGCTCCTGTTCCGGCCAACCCTGACCTGAAGAAGGTTGCGGACTTCTACAACACCGGCTTCGATACGAAGACCATGCCGACGGACACCTCGCTGTTCCTGTCCAACGGACCTTATGTGGTCAAGAGCCTGGTGCCGGACCAGTCGATGACGCTGACCCGCAACAAGGACTACAACTGGGGTCCGATGCCGAGCCTGGACGAGATCACGGTGCGCTACATCAGCGACTCCTCGGCCCAGATCCAGGCCCTGAAGAACGGTGAAGCTGACATCATCGCTCCGCAGGCATCCGCGGATACGGTCTCCCAGCTGCAGGCTCTGAGCAGCCAGGGCGTCACGATGGACAAGGGAGCCCAGCTCTCCTACGACCACATCGACCTGAACTACAGTGGCCCGTTCAAGGACAAGAACGTCCGTGAAGCCTTCATGAAGATCGTCCCGCGTACGGACATCGTCAACAAGATCATCAAGCCGCTGGACCCGAACGCCAAGCCGCTCGATTCCCAGATCTTTGTTCCCGCCCAGGCCGGCTACGCCGACTCGGTGAAGAACAACGGCTCGTCCAACTTCCAGAGCGTTGACATCGACGGAGCCAAGAAGCTCCTCAATGGTGCCACCCCCGAAGTGAAGATCATGTACAACAAGGACAACCCCAACCGCCTGGATGCCTACACCCTGATCGCGCAGTCCGCGGCCAAGGCCGGCTTCAAGGTTGTCGACGGCGGCCTGGGCAAGTCCGAGTGGGGGGCGGCGCTGGGTAGCGGAACCTACGACGCCAGCATCTTCGGCTGGATCAACTCCGGTGTCGGGGTCAGCGGCGTGCCGCAGATCTTCAAGAGCGGTGCGGCCTCGAACTTCAACAAGTTCTCCGACCCGCAGGCGGACCAGCTGATGGACCAGCTGATCACCACCACCGATAAGTCCAAGCAGGTTACCCTGGAGCAGCAGATCGACCAGAAGATCTGGGCTTCCGACTACGGGCTGCCGCTGTTCCAGTCGGTGGGCGTGGATGCCTACAGCGACCGGGTGACGGGCATCAAGTGGATGCCGAACCAGACGGGTGTTTGGTGGAACTTCTGGGAATGGTCGCAGAAGTAACCCACCCGCCAGTTCTTCAGTAGTGACGGAAAGGCGCTGGGACCGAGCGGTTGGGTCCCGGCGTCTTTCTCATGAGCAAGTTCCAACCCGCCAAAAACCCGTTGGACCCTTAGGCGGAAACCGGCCCACAAAGCCCGGTTTAAGGCTCTTGCAGTAGACTTCTGCAACAACACCGGGGGATCCCCGGCATAAGACAATCGAGGTTGTAAATACATGGTGACGTACATCGTCCGGCGGGTTGTGACCGCCGTACTGATCCTGTTGGGTGCCTCATTCCTGGTCTATCTCTTGACAGCGGCGTCGGGCGATCCCCTGGCGGAGCTGCGTGTCAGCCCTGCACCCAATAAGGCCCAACTCATCCAGCAGCGCACCGCGCTGCTGAACCTGAACGTTCCGGCGCCTCTGCGCTATTTCATCTGGTTACGGGGAGCCGCAGGCTGCCTTATCCCATTCGCCAATTCCTGCAACCTGGGGGAGAACCTCCAGGGCCAACCGGTCACCCAGGCGCTGGGCATCGCAATGGTGCAGACCCTCTCGCTGGTGACGGCGGCGGTCCTGCTGGCCATCGTCATCGGTGTCACGCTGGGTATCATCACGGCCCTGCGCCAGTACAGCGCCCTTGACTACGGCGTGACCTTCATGGCCTTCCTGTTCTTTTCGCTGCCCATCTTCTGGGCCGCCGTGCTGCTCAAGGAATACGGTGCGATCCAATTCAACAACTTCCTGAAAACCCCTGATATCCCGATTCCGATCGTTGCACTTATAGCCCTCCTGGTGGGCCTGGTGGCAATTGCCGTGGCGGGCGGAACGTGGAAGCGCCGGGGGATCGCCTTCGGCGGGGCCTTCGTTGCGACGGCGCTGGTGCTACTGTACGTTTCGCTGACCGGCTGGTTCCGCACCCCTGGCCTGGGCCCGATCGTCATCGCCCTCTCCGGCGTGGGCATCGCGTACGGCGTCACCACGCTGACCGCGGGCCTGAAGAACAAGAAGGCGCTCTACTCTGCGCTGATCTCCGTGGCCGTGGGCCTCGTGGCTTACTACGCGGTGCAGCCGCTGCTGAACTTTGCCACCCCCATCATGATCTTCCTGCTGGCCCTGGCGACCATCGGGGTCGGATTGCTGATCGGGTTCTTCCTGGGCGGCTACGACCGCGGCCAGAACATGCGGGCCGCGGCACTGACGTCCTTCCTGGTTGGCGCGCTTATCGTGGTTGACCGCTTCATGGTCGCCTGGCCGCAGTACTTCGACAACAGCCGGGTGCGCGGACGCCCCATTGCCACCATCGGCGCGGCGACACCGGGCATCGAGGGTGACTTCTGGACCCTGAGCCTGGACCGGATGACGCACCTGATCCTGCCCACCATTGCGCTGATCCTGATTTCCATCGCGTCCTACACCCGGTATGCACGCTCCTCCATGCTGGAAACCATGAACATGGACTACGTGCGGACCGCGCGGGCCAAGGGCCTTTCCGAGCGGACAGTCGTCATGCGGCACGCGTTCCGCAATGCGCTCATTCCGCTGGCCACGATCGTTGCCTTCGACATCGGCGGACTGATCGGCGGGGCGGTGATCACCGAAACAGTCTTTTCCTTCAACGGGATGGGTTCACTGTTCGTCCACGGGCTGCAGGCCATCGACCCCAACCCGGTAATGGGCTTCTTTGTGGTCGTGGGCATCACCGCCCTGGTATTCAATCTTTTGGCGGACCTGGTCTACTCCGCTCTTGATCCGCGAGTGAAGGTGAAGTCATGACTACAGTCGTATCCCCCGAAACGACCCCGCACGAGCCGGATGCCAACGCGGCGCAGCTCGGTGCCGAGGAAACGCGGGGCCTGAGCCAGAGCCAGATCATCCGCAAGCGGTTCTTTGGCCACACCGGGGCCATGGTCGGACTGATCGTCTTTGCCCTGGTGTTCATCCTGGTCTTCAGTGCCTCCGGCATTAAGCTCTGGGGTTTCATCAACATTCCCGGCTGGTGGCATTACAGCTACACAGATGTCCCGCCGATTGAAAACAACGGCGTTCCCACCTTCACCTTCCCGTTCAACTTCGGCGACCATCCCTTCGGCCAGGACCGGGTGGGCCGCGACATGTTCGCGATGACCATGCGCGGTGCCCAGCTCTCCATCATCGTGATGTTCACCATCGGGGTCATCGGGACGGCCATCGGGGTGATCTTCGGCGCCCTGGCGGGCTACTTCCGCGGCATCGTGGAGACCATCCTGATGCGCTTCACGGACATGATCATCATCATTCCGGTCATCGTGATCGCTGCCGTGATGGGTGAACTCGTGGGCCAGAGCGGGCGCGGCCAAACGGTCCTGGATGCCTCCGGCAATGCGGTGGTGCAGACCTCGTGGATCGACGACGTCTTTTCCTGGCTGCAGCAGAACCTGGGCGTGGTGCTGCTGGGGATCTTCCTGGGATTCGTCATCTGGACGGGTCTGGCCCGGCTGGTACGCGGTGAATTCCTGACCCTGCGGGAGCGCGAGTTTGTCGACGCTGCCAGGATTGCCGGTGCCTCCAACTTCCGGATTATTTTCAAGCACATCCTGCCGAATGCGGTGGGCGTGATCATTGTCAACTCCACGCTGCTGATGTCCTCGGCCATTCTGCTGGAGGCCGGCCTGAGCTACCTGGGATTCGGCGTCAAGGCTCCGGACACCTCGCTGGGTCTGCTGGTGGTCCAGAACCAGGAGGCCTTCTCCACCCGGCCCTGGCTGTTCTGGTGGCCGGGCCTGTTCATCGTGGTGATCTGCTTGTGCATTAACTTCATCGGCGATGGTCTGCGCGATGCGTTCGACCCGCGCCAGAAGAAGTTCAATTCCAAGAAGGCCAAGTCGGTTTCGGCCTCCTAGGATGCTAGCCCAGACCGGACAGGATCAGCGCCACGGCCAGGACCAGGACGACGGCGGCACTTACGTGGAGCCAGTTGTGCCGGATGGCCACGGCGGCGGTTTCCGTCTGATCCACATCCAGCCGGCCCGATTCGACCAGCACGGCCCAGCGCGAGCGGACCAGGTAGGCCGCGGCGCCGGAGTCGGAGTTCTTCAGGTCGCCGGGACGCATGGACCCCTCCGGTCCAAAGCTGGTGCCGGGCAGGTTGCGGACGTCGTTGGGCTTGGCCCGGTAGGTTCCCACCACGCCCGGCGCCGGAGCGGCCCAGGCCGTGTAGGAGCCGGAGGGGGTGACCAGCTTGAGGGCAAACTTGGTATCGACCGTGACAAGTGCCGGCCACGGCACGCTCACGGTCCGCACCGGATTGACCAAGGTGACGCCGCCGTCGTCGAGCATTACCTTGGGGAACCAAAACAGCCAGTAACCAACGAAGGCCACGGCCAGCGCCAGCGGGATGCCCAGCAGCCCGGCCGCGCCGCTGGCCAGCGAGGACACCAAAGCGATAACGGCCAGCGCCCACATGATGTAGGCCAGCGTCTTGCTGGTCCGCGGACGGAATTCTTCCGTCCCGGACGCGCCGTTCGGATTTTGCGGGGTCGTCATACCCCCATCGTTTCAGGATTCCAAGTCAGTTCACTAATCACTGTCAGTGCGCTGACTATGGGTGGAAGGAAGTAACCAGTCATGACCGAAAACGTCAATTCGAACCCCGACGGGCAGCACGCCGACGGGAGGCTCCCCGACGGGCAGGACGCCGACGGGAGGATCCCCGGCGATGCACCGGCGGCCGGCCCGGAACCGGTCAACATCGATCCCGCCACAGGCATCCCGGCTGTCGAGGAGACCTCACGGCGGGCCCGCCGGGGAGCGCCGGTGCTGGAGGTGCGCGACCTGTCGGTCGACTTCGGCGTCGAGAAGAAATGGGTGCCGGCGGCGATTGACCTTAACTACGAGGTCAGGTCCGGGGAGGTGCTGGCCATCGTGGGCGAGTCCGGCTCCGGCAAGAGCGCCAGCTCGATGGCGATCCTGGGCCTGCTGCCTTCCAACAGCCGGGTGACCGGGAGCGTGAAGCTGAACGGCCAGGAAATCCTCAATGCGCCGTCCGGGAAGCTGCGCCAGATCCGCGGCAAGGACGTCGCGGTGATTTTCCAGGAACCGATGACGGCCCTGAACCCCGTCTACACGGTGGGTTTCCAGATTGTGGAGACGCTGCGCCTGCACAACACCATCTCCCCGGATGAGGCGCGCGAGCGGGCCATCCGGATGCTGGAACTGGTGGAGCTGCCGGACCCGGAGAAGGCCTTCAAGTCGTACCCGCACCAGCTCTCCGGCGGCCAACGCCAGCGGGCGATGATTGCGCAGTCGCTCTCCTGTGATCCCAAGCTGCTGATTGCGGATGAGCCGACGACGGCCCTGGACGTGACGGTGCAGGCGGAAATCCTTGACCTGATGCGCAACCTGCGCAACAAGCTGGATTCGGCCATTGTGCTGATCACCCACGACATGGGCGTCGTGGCGGACCTTTCGGACCGGATCGCGGTGATGCGCAAGGGGCGGATAGTGGAAACCGGCACGGCCCAGGAGATTTTCCATAATCCGCAGCATGAGTACACCCAGGCGCTGCTGGCCGCGGTCCCGCACCTGGGCCAGGGCGCCGACGGGAACGAAGGCGTCGACGTGACCGCCGCGCTGGCGGCTGCCACGAATGCGGAACTGACCGGGGTGGACGCCGCGGAGCTGGAACGGCGGGAGGCGGAAAACCGTGCGGCCCTGGCGGCACTGCGGGCGGAAAACGTCAAGTCCTTGGGGGAACCGGTGCTGGAGCTGACCGGCGTCGCCATTGAATACCCCAAGCAAGGGCGCGTCGCCGCGTTCCGGGCGGTTGAAGGCGCGAACCTCTCGATCTATCCCGGGCAGGTGGTCGGGCTGGTCGGGGAGTCCGGCTCGGGAAAAACCACCGTGGGCCGTGCCGCCGTCGGCCTGCTTCCGGTCGCCGCCGGGACCCTGCACGTCGTGGGCCAGGACATCACCGGCGCCCACGCCAAGGACCTGCGTGCGCTGCGGCAGAAGGTGGGGATGGTGTTCCAGGACCCGTCCTCGTCGCTGAATCCCCGGCTGCCCATTGGTGAGAGCATCGGCGAGCCGATGTTCCTGGCCAAGGTGGCCAAGGGGCAGGCGCTGCAGAAGCGGATCGAGGACCTGCTGGACCAGGTGGAACTGCCGCGCTCCTACCGCAACCGCTACCCCCATGAACTCTCCGGCGGGCAGAAGCAGCGCGTCGGGATTGCCCGGGCGCTCTCACTGAAGCCGCAGCTGCTCGTGGCGGACGAACCGACGTCCGCGCTGGACGTCTCGGTGCAGGCGACGGTGCTGGCCCTGCTGCAGAACCTGCAGCAGGAACTGAAGTTCGCCTGCCTGTTCGTCACGCACGACCTTGCCGTGGTGGATTACCTGGCGGACCGGATTGTGGTGATGCAGCGCGGCCGGATCGTGGAACAGGGTACCCGTGACGAAATCCTGCGCAACCCGCAGGAAGCCTACACGCAACGGCTGCTCGCCGCGGTGCCGCTGCCGGACCCGGAGAAACAGCGCGAGCGCCGCGAACTTCGCGAGCAGCTGCTGGCGGTCGGCGGGGAGTAGCCGCCCTCCGGCGCGAACGGTCGGTAACTGCTGGCTTGGCGTTACGAAGCAAGCAGATACCGACCGTTGGCGGGTGAAGCGAGCAGATACCGACCGTTGGCGGGTGAAGCGAGCAGATACTGACCGTTCGCGGGTGAAGCGAGGGGATACTGACCGTTCGCGCGGCTTACAGCGGTGGCCGCGCGGTGACCTCGCCTACCGCGTGGCCGTGCCTACCGTGTGGCCGCGCTTACCGCGGTTACCATGCTTACCGCGCTTACTCGGTTCGTGGGAGCGGGGCCACCACAGCGGTGGCACCCTGTGCCGGTGCCGTGATGCCCAGCTTGCCCAGCTCGGTGGCCAGGACGCCGGAGAGGACCTGATGGCCCGCCGCGGTGAGATGGACGCCGTCGGCCATTTTGTTGGCCAGACCATACCGAGTGATCCAGTTGCCGGCGCTGATGAACGGAATGGAGTTCTTTGCCGCAAAGCCGCCCAGCAACGTGTCCACCTGGGTGCGCCGGCCGCCGCCGTTGTCCGCACCCTTGGCCAGCGTACCGATCATCACCAGCTGCGCCTTGGGATAGGTCTGCTTCAGGTCCCTGACCAGCCGCGCTGCGTTGGCCAGGATCTGCTCGTCGGTGGC
>DATIMB010000009.1:0-6766 GCA_035475875.1 Micrococcaceae bacterium | reverse complement strand
CGGATCGGTCTGATCGGCGCCCTCGAAGACCTCAAATCCGCTGCCGCAGCCGCCCAGGCCCGCGTCACCGTGGCCTTCGACGCCTCCCAGCGCACCCAACAGGCCAACACCGGCCTGCCCGCCAGCGACATCGGAAAAGGCATCGGCTCCCAGATCGCCCTGGCCCGGCACGAATCCCCCAACCGCGGAAACCAGCTCCTCGGCACCGCCAAAGCCCTCGGCACCGAAATGCCGCACACCCTAACCGCCCTGAGCACCGGAAGCATCAGCGAATGGCGCGCCGGGATCCTGGTCCAGGAAACCGCCTGCCTCAGCCTTGAAGACCGACAGGCCCTCGACAGGGAAATCGCCGCCGACACCGGCACCCTCACCGGCTACGGCAACGACCGGGTCCGCAACGAAGCCCGCCGCATCGCCTACCGCCTGGACCCCCACAGCATCGTCAAACGCGCCCGCAAAGCCGAAAACGAACGCCACGTCTCCTGCCGCCCCGCCCCCGACACCATGTCCTACCTCACCGCGCTGCTGCCCGCCAAAGCAGGGGTCGCCGCCTACGCCGCCCTCACCCGGCACGCCGACACCCTCCGATCCGCCGGCGATCCCCGCGGGAAAGGCCAGATCATGGCCGACACCCTCACCGAACGCCTCACCGGCACCACCACCGGCTACACCGGCATCAACCTCAAGCTCATCATGACCGACCGGACCCTGCTCCAAGGCGACTCCGAACCCGCCGAACTCACCGGCTACGGCATCATCCCCGCCCAAACCGCCCGCGACCTCCTCCGCCGGGACGGCAACGACAACGTCAAAGTCTGGCTCCGCCGGCTCTACACCGCCCCCGACACCGGCCAACTCCTCGCCATGGACTCCCGCTCCCGCTTCCTGCCCGACGGGCTCCGCGACCTCATCACCATCCGCGACGACACCTGCCGCACCCCCTACTGCGGCGCCCCGATCCGGCACGCCGACCACATCATCCCCTGGCGCACCAGCCACGACACCAGCGAAACCAACACCCAAGGACTCTGCGAACGCTGCAACCAGGACCGCGAAGCCCCCGGCTGGTCCGCCCAACCACGCCCCGGCCCCCGCCACACCACCGAAATAACCACCCCCACCGGACACACCTACACCTCCACCGCACCACCCCTCCCCGGCACCCACCTCACCAACGCCCCAACGGAAACAGCACCAGCGGCGAAAGCGCCGACGGGGACAGCGCCGACGGGGACAGCGCCGACGGAAACACAAGCGGCGGAAACAACACCGGCGGTGGGCAAGGACAGCCTGGTCCCGCCGAATGTCAAGAAGAACAAAACAGCAGCCTGCGGATACACCCGGACACGCATCGTCGCCAGGATCAAGGACGAGCGTCGGGACGGAGGAAGCAGAGGAACGGGGAAGCCTGGCCGGCTCAGCGCAATGTTGCCCCGGGTTCATGCTGCAGCAGTTGAAGGTCCTCGCGGAAGGGCAGACCGGCCCAGTCTCCGGGCCGGCTGACAGCAAAGGCGCCCAGCACCGCCGCGCGCTCCAGTTTGGCTTCCACGTCCCCGCCATCCAGCAGGGCGGACAGATATCCGGCGGTGAATGCATCCCCGGCCCCGACCGTGTCCAGCACTCTGACAGGGTGGGCGGGAACGTTATAGGCGCGACCGTCGCACCAGGCGGTGGCACCGCGTGCCCCTCGCTTAATAACCACCTCTGCCACGCCACGTTCGGCCAGTGATGCCACCGCTTCCGCCTCGGCATTAGCCAACGTGTCCGCCGGTTCGTCTGCACCGGTCGGCGGGTCCGCTGCATGACCTGCACCGCGCAGCGCGTCCGCTGCATGACCTGCACCGGGCAGCGCTGCGGCATGACCTGCACCGGTCGGCGCCGGACCGGATACCAGATCCAGCTCGTCCTCGGAGGCGATAACGATGTCCGCGAGACCAGCCAGCTCCCCCAGCACCTTCCGCGCGTCTTGCCGGGACCAGAGCTTTCCCCGGTAGTTGACGTCGAAGGACACAACCGCGCCCAGGGATCGCGCCTGCGAGGCGGCCCATAGCGTCGCTTCAGCCGCGCTGGTTGAGAGCGCTGGCGTGATGCCCGTCAGATGCACCAAACGGGGCACGGCTTCAAACGCCGGTTCCAGGTCCCGCACCGCCAGGGCGGACCCTGCCGAGCCGGCCCGGTAGTAATTCACGCGCGAGACGTCTGCAATCCGCGGCTCCAGCAGCATCAGCCCGGTGGGGCGGGAGTGATCCGCGGCAACCAGGTCGGCCAGCACGTTCTCAGCACGCAAGGTGCGCCGAGCCAGCTGGCCCAGTTCGTCGTCGCCCAGCCTGCCAACCCAGCGCACGGAATGCCCTAGCCGTGCCAGCCCGATGGCCACGTTCGTTTCCGCCCCTGCCAGGGACAGATCCATCCGCCCTCCGTCGCGGATCAGACCCGTGGACCGGAGCGAACCCATGGTCTCTCCAAAGGTGAGGACGTCGGCAGGGGCAAGCGCCATTAGAGCTCCCCGCCGGCCAGCCGGACGTAGTGCCTGGCCCGCTCGCGCAGCTCGGTCAGGCTGCCGCCGGCGGCTGCGTCCTTAAACAACGGGCTGCCCAGACCCACTGCGACGGCACCGCGGGCCAGGTAGTCCTGGGCCGCGGCGTGGTCCACTCCGCCCACGGCCACCAGCGGGACATCCGGGAACGGTTCGCGGATGGCAGTGAGGTAGGCGGCGCCGCCCAGCGAGGCGGGGAAGAGTTTGACGGCGGTGGCGCCCAGTTGGGTGGCGGTGTAGACCTCCGTCGGCGTCATGGCACCGGCAACAACGGGCAATCCGCGCCGCACGGACTCGGCCACGCTCGGCCCCAGCGCGGGGGTCACGATGAACTGTGCACCGGCCTCCACAACCCGGGAGACGTCGTCGGACGAAAGAACGGTCCCGGCTCCCACCAGGGAACCTTCGGGGGCCTGCGAACGGACCGCCTCGATCACGCGCAGCGCCTCGGCGGTGTTGAGCGAGATCTCAATGTGCCCGAAGCCCTCCTCAAGGACGGTGACCGCGGCGCGGACGGCCGCCTCGGGATCCTGGCTGCGGACAATGGCCAGCAGTTTGGCGTTCCTGAGTCCGGTGAGGAACTCCTGCGGGTTCATGCTGCGCTCCTTCGAAGACTGACTACCATTCAGCGTACGATCCGTCGTCGTGACGCCAGACCGGCGAGCGCCAGGCGTGACCGCGACGGTCCGCAGCCCGGACCGCCTGCTCGTCGATCTCGATGCCCAGGCCCGGTCCGGTGAGCCGCTCGATATGCCCATTGACGAACTTCAGCGGTGTCTTGTCCAGCACGTAATCCAGCACCTCGGCGCCCTGGTTGTAGTGGATGCCGATGCTCTGTTCCTGGATCAGGAAATTGGGTGTTGCGAAGCCGACCTGCAGGCATGCCGCCAGCGCCAGCGGACCCAGCGGACAGTGCGGTGCCAACTGGACGTCGAAGACCTCCGCCAGCGAGGCAATCTTGTGCACTTCGGTGATGCCGCCGGCATGGGAAAGATCCGGCTGCGCCACGGCGATGCCGCCCTGCAGCACCGGCAGGAACTCCTGCCGGTTGAAGAGCCGCTCCCCGGTGGCAATCGGGATCGAGGTGGCCGCCGTCAGTTGCGGGATCAGATGCGAGTTCTCCGGCACGACGGGCTCTTCGAGGAAGAACGGGCGCAGCGGTTCCAGCAGCGGCGCGACGCGGCGCGCGTTGGCCAGGGTGAACCGGCCGTGGAAGTCGACGGCGACGTCCCGGTCCGGACCCAGCACCTCCCGGGCGGCAGCCACCCGCTCCACCACGCCGTCGATCTCCGCGACGGAGCCGATGGGATGCATGCGCCCGCTGGCATTCATTTTCACCGCGGTCAGCCCGACCTCGAGCTGGGCGGCGATGGCGTCGGCCACCTCGGCCGGTTCGTCACCGCCCACCCAGCCGTACATCCGGATCCGGTCCCGGACGTGGCCGCCCAGGAGTTGGTGCACGGGCACGCCCAGGTGCTTGCCGGCGATGTCCCACAGCGCCTGGTCCAGCCCTGCCACGGCACTGGCCAGGATGGCCCCGCCCCGGTAAAAGGAGCCCTTGGTCATGACCTGCCAGTGGTCTTCGATCCGCAGCGGATCCGCCCCGACCAGCCGCTCCGCGAGCTGCTGGACGGCGGTGCGCACGGTTTCCGCGTTGCCTTCCACCACCGGTTCACCCCAGCCGACGATGCCCGTGTCCGTTTCAACCCGGACGAACAGCCAGCGGGGCGGGACGAGGAAGGTTTCAACCCGGGTAATGCGCATCGCTGGAGTCCTTTCGTCAGATGCGGGACGCTCCACCTGCACACTCTGCGTCAGGTCCGTCATTGTCAACCTTTCGTGGCACCGGCGGTCAGGCCGGTGACAATGTACTTCTGCGTGAACAGGGCAATCACCATGATCGGCACGGTGACGACGACGGCGGCAGCCATCAGTCCTCCCCAGTCGATGCTGGCGTACGAGACGAAGTTGAAGATGGCCACCGGCAGCGTCTTGGTGTTGGCCCCGGAGAGCACCAGGGCGAACATGAAGTTGTTCCAGGAAAAGATGAAGGACAGGATCCCCGCGGTCGCGATGCCGGAGACGGACAGCGGAAGCGTGATCCGCCGGAACGCGCCTATCGGGGTGAGTCCGTCGACCTGCGCGGATTCCTCCAGCTCCAGTGGCATCGAGTCGAAGAAGGACATCATGATGTAGACGATCAGCGGCAGGGCCACGAACATGTGGGACAGGATCAGCACGCCGAAGCCTCCCACCAGATGCAGGTTGGAGAACACGTAGTACCACGGCACCAGCAGGCTTACGCCGGGGATGATGCGCGCCATCAGCACCACCAGCGCGGAACGGCCCATGGTGAAGCGGCTCATCGAGTAGGCCGCAGGTACGCCCAGGACCAGGGACAGCGCCGTGGAGGCGAAGGCCACCCAGAAGCTGTTGAAGATGAAAACGAAGTAATTGTTCCGGCCCAGCACATTGTTGTAGTTCTCGAGCGTGGGCGTGAAGAAAACGGACTTGCTCGCATCGTAGATGTCCACGTTGGTCTTGAACGAGGCCAGCAGCATCCACACCAGCGGGGCGATAAAGATGAGCACAACCAGGATCAGCGCCGCGGCGCGGAACACCTTGTACGCACGCGATTTGAGCGGTTTGCGGCGACGAACGACGGCGGCTGCCGGGCTCTGCCGGGTACGTTCAGCCGTTGCGGCACTGGTCATGATTGGCTGCCTTTCCGTCGGCGCGTGAGGAGGAACATGCTGGCCACGATGATCAGGAAGAAGATGATCAGTACGGCCGAGGCCACCCCGTATTTGTTGTAATCGAAGCTCAATCCGTAGGCGTACACGTTCAGGGTTTCCACCTCGTTGAAGGATCCCCCGCCCTTACCCTTGGTGGCATAGAGGATGTCGAAGGTTTTCAGCGCATCGATGCTGCGCAGCAGCACGGCGACGACGACGGTCGGCATGACCAACGGCAGGGTCACGTACCAGAAGCGCTGCCATGCGTTCGCGCCGTCGATCCGCGCCGCCTCATCCGGCTCCTCGGAGAGCGAGGTCAGTCCGGCCAGCAGGATCAGCACCACCATGGGTGTCCACTGCCAGATGTCCACGAACACCAGGGTGGGCAGCGCGGTGTCCGTGCCGGAGAGCCAGGGTTGGGAGGGCAGGCCCAGGAAGTTCAGCAACTGATTGGCGAAGCCGATATTCGGGTCAAAGATCAGGCGCCACATCATGCCGACCGCTACTGGTGTGGCGACCAGCGGCAGCAGGATCGCCACCCGCACCCATTTCTCGCCGCGGAAGGGGCGCCAGAGCAGCAGTGCGATGCCCATCCCCAGCACCATTTCGACGGCCAGCGCGCTTAACGTGAAGCCGAAGGTGCGCGCGGTGGCGGGCCAGAACCGGTCGGTGTCTCCAAGCACCTGCAGGTAGTTGGCCAGTCCGACGAACTTGGAGGCCGCCCGGACCGAACCATGCGCATCCGTCAGGCTCAGGTACAGGGTCCAGGCCAGCGGAAAAGCAATAAGAAGGCCAACAAAGATCATCGCGGGTGCGGCGAAGAGCCACTTGCGGTGGTTGTTGGCCCAGTCAGAATATGCCTGCCAAGGGGATTTACGCTCCGTTTTCAGAACGGGCTCCGTGGTCAGAACAGACATCGTTCACCTCAAAAATAGATTGGCGGGGATGGCCGGCCTGCAGCTGTGCAGGCCGGCCATCCACCGGTGCTAACTGCTACTTGTCGCCGGCCAGGAACTTCTCGAAGGCGGTCTGTGCCGAGTCAGCGGCAGCGGAGGCGTCGCCGCCGGTGATCGCGGTGACGATCGGAGCTCCGACGATCTCCCGGGCCTGCGCCACGGCGTTGACCACCGGGCGGTCGTGGCCCACGCCGTTCTTGGCGCTGACGGCAATCGCGGAGGCGAGGTCCTTCGGGTAGGTGGAAATACCGGCCGGATCAGCCCAGACAGAGTTGCGCGGACCGGGCACGCCGGCCTGCTGGATCTTCAGCGTCATGTCCTTGCTGGTGGCCCACTGGATGAACTTCCACGACATGTCCTGGTTCTTGGACGCCGCGTTGACGCCCAGTGCCCAGGACGGGACGTTGTACGGCTTGGAGCCTGCCGGACCGGCCGGCAGCGGAGCGAAGCCGACGGTGTCGGAGACCTTGGACTTGGCCGGATCGGTGGCATTCTTGTAGAGGCTGTCCGCTTCCGTGTAGAAGGCGGCCTTTCCCTGC
>DATIMB010000008.1:0-1795 GCA_035475875.1 Micrococcaceae bacterium | reverse complement strand
GGTGGCCGGCGGGACCTCGGTGCTGGGCGCGGAGGCGGTGCTGTTCGGAACGGGCGACGACGGCGGTCCGACGGCGGATGATTGGGCGGACGCCGCCGGCACCATCAATTATGAGATTGTCACCCGGATAGGGCCACGGGTGCCCCGGGCCTACCTAAACGAGGCTCCGGCTCCGGCAAAAAGTCCTGCTGACGAAGCTGCAGCGGTTTCGGCGGCGGATTACCCGGCCAGTAGGCCGTCGGCTCGGGCAGAGGGACGGCCGTGAGCATGGACGGCCCAGCCGGCGGGGGTTCCGGCCAGGTCCGCAGCTGGTGCTTCCGGCTGCCGACGGTGGCCGCGACCCAAGCGCTGGCCGAGCGGCTGGGCCGGCTGCTGGCCGCCGGGGACCTGCTGGTCCTGGATGGCGAGTTGGGCGCCGGTAAAACAACCTTCACCCAGGGGTTGGGCCGCGGCCTGGGTGTGCGGTCTGGCATTATTTCCCCCACCTTTGTGCTGGTGCGGATCCACCCGAACCTGCCCGACGGGCCGAACCCCGGTGGCCCGGACCTTGTCCATGTTGATGCCTACCGGCTGGGCTCCGCGGCCGAGGTGGATGACATCGACCTGGAGAACACGATGGATTCTGCGGTGACGGTGGTGGAGTGGGGCAGCGGCCGGGTGGAGCACCTGGCCGAAAGCCGGCTGGAAGTCGAGCTGGAACGCGCCACCGGGGCCGCACTGGCACCTTCCGCGGAGCTTTCCCCGACGCCCGATGACTGGTTCGGCGAGGGCCTGCCCGACGCCGACTCGTTTGATGTCGGCGACGAGCCCCGGGTGCTACGGATCAGGGCACTGGGACCGCGGTGGCAGGATGTGGACCTTTCCGTGCTGGCCGAAACCGTGGAATAGGCTGGAATCGTGCGAATCCTCTCCATCGACACCTCGGCCATTGCCAGTGCCGCCCTGATTTCCGCCGTGGATGGGAAGGCGGACGTGCTGGCCAGCTTCGCAACGGAGGACACGCGCAGCCACGCCGAGGTCCTGGCTCCGGGAGTCGATTCCCTTTTTAAAGATCCGGTTGCCGAAGGGCCACTGCTGGACGCCATCGTGGTCGGCGTCGGACCCGGTCCCTTTACCGGATTGCGCTCGGGAATCGCGATGGCCCGGACGCTCAGTTTCGCCTGGAACGTGCCGCTGCACGGGATGATGAGCCTGGATGCGCTCGCCTGGGATGTGCTGGGCGCCGGAGACCAGGCTGCTGGCAGCAACGCCGGAGCCAGCGGCAGACTCGATGCCGCGGTGCTCCATCCCCACGCGTTCCATCCCAACGCGTTCCATCCGAACGGGGACTTTGTGATCGCCACCGACGCACGGCGCAAGGAAGTCTACTGGGCCCGCTATTCAGGCGAAGGCACCCTGCTGGATGGACCGCACGTCGGCCCTGCCACCGACGTTCCGGCGCTGCCCGTCTACGGCATGGGCGCCGGGCTGTATGCGGAAACCTTGGAGGCGCAGGGCTCCCGGGTGGACCCAGGTTTTGCCCAGGCCCAGCCAACTGCGGCCTCGCTGGGACTGCGTGCCGCCATCGTCCTCCACCGGGCAGGATTCCCCGGACCCGGACACACAAAAGACGGCCAGCTGCGCGACAGCACGCCCCTCTACCTGCGAGAATCCGACGCGCAGGTCCCCGGACCACGGAAGCGGGCACTATGAAGGCCATCCTGCGGAACATGACCGCCGCCGACGTGGATGCCGTGTGCGCGCTGGAGCAGGAGCTGTTCCCGTTGGACCACTGGCCGCGGCACATGTTCGTGGA
>DATIMB010000007.1:0-5154 GCA_035475875.1 Micrococcaceae bacterium | reverse complement strand
CGTCTTCGCCCTCTACGTGGCCGGCTACACCGCTGGGCGCTTCGCGTTCGAGCTGATGCGCTCCGACTACGCCAACCTGATCCTGGGCCTGCGGGTGAACACCTGGGTGGCCGGAATCATCTTCCTGGCCGGCGCAGTAGCGTTCCTGCTGCTCTTCCGACGGCAACGTTCGACGGCGATCCACGCGCCTGAGGATGTTCCTGCCGCCCCCTAGGCGGAGGTGTTCCTGCCGCCTGTAAGCTACGGCAGTCCGTGCGCCCTCGGCTGCGGGCGTTAAAGAGCGATGACCTAGGCGGAGGATGGTCCTGCCGCCCTAGCCCGCGGGTGTTCCCGCCGTACGGGACTCCTCCAGGACGCTGAGGATGTTCCCGGCTGGATCCTTGAACCAGGCAATAAGCGGACCGCCACCGCGGAAGATGCCCTTCTCATCCATGCCGCTTTCCAGCTGGGGATAGCGTTCGAACCGGATGCCCTTTTCAGCCAGCGCCGCCACCGCTGCCTCAATATCCGCAACCGGAAAGTTGAGGACGGTATAGGACGCAGCGGAATGGGTCGGAGACGGGTAGACGAGGATCCGGGTGCCGCCGGCAATGTGCAGGTCCAGCAGGCCATTGCTCTCCGTCACTCTCAGTCCGAGCGTATCGCCGTAGAACTTCTTGGCCGCCGGCAGATCATCCACGGAGAATCCACTGAATGCGCGTGTGTCGCCGAACATGATTCCTTCTTCCTTTCGGGAATACAGATGATGCCGGAATCCTACTCGCCGAGCTGTTATCCCTTGCGTCTCCCATCTCCGCAGTTATCCACCCTGTCCACAGGCAGAGCCTCCCGCAGGCCCACACCGTGTGCACAAGTCGTTCGAAAAGCTCCTTCCACACCTGTTATCCCGGGTTCTCCACAACCGTTGACAACGGAAGGGCCAGAATCGCCGGGATTTCGTGTAATTCGCGGGGTTACAGTAATCCACACCTGTGGAACTACATGTGTGTAAGTTATGCCCAGTGTTCATAACCCTGTGGATAAGTGGATAACCGGGGATCGGGCGTATTCGAACTACAGATCTGTAACTTATACCCAGCTGTTGATGAAGCTGTGGATAAGCCCCCGGAAAGAGGGGATTACAGCTGTCCGTAAACCTGTGAATGGATCATCGCAGTGCGGACCACGGTCAGGCCGATCATGATCAGCAGCAGCAGGGCCAGGCCGCTCCATTGGATGAGGCTGCGCCGGGCACCCTTCGGGGCGTAGGCGAGGACGGCAGCGCCCAGGCCACCGGCGATGAGGCCGCCCAGGTGTGCCTGCCAGGCGATGTTTGATCCAGGCAGGAAGCCGATGACGGCGTTGATGGCAATCAGGATGACGATCTGGCGTACGCTGCCGCCGCGGTGGCGCTGGATGACGAAGAGGGCTCCGAAGAGGCCGAAGATGGCTCCGGAGGCACCGACGACCGGCGTATCGACCGGGGTTAGTAGCAGTACGCCGACGGATCCGGCAACCGCGGAAAGCATATACAGGGCCACATAGCGCACCCTGCCCAGCACGGGCTCCAGCGCGCTGCCCAGGATCCAGAGCGCGTACATATTAAAAACGATGTGGAGCAGCACGCCCTGCGAGTGCAGGAAGGCAGAGGTAATCATCCGCCATGGCTCGGACTCCGTGAGGAAGGGCGCGTAGGCGAAGTCCAGGAAGATGGCGTCGTGCGGAATGACCCATTCCAGGAGGTAGACGGCCACGCACAGCGCAATAATCACATACGTGGCAAGGGGACGGCCGGCTGCGACCGCTCCTCCGTAGCTGGTGCGGTGGACCGGGGCGGTCCGTGCCGCCTGGTTGACGCAGTCGACACACTGGATTCCGACGGCGGCGCTCCGCTGGCACTGCGGGCAGGCCGGCCTGCCGCACCGCTGGCACCGCACATAGGAAACGCGGTCCGGATGGCGCGGGCAGACGGGAACATCGGCGGGAGTGCCCGCCGTCGGAAGTCCATAAGTCATGTCTCAGGTCCTAGTTGCCAGTCTGGACAAGCACGACCGGCGTTGGGGAACCAGCGGGCAGCTTAGAGCTGTTCGACGCTGATGCTGTTAATGACGACATCCTCGCGGGGCTTGTCACCGGGGCCCGTTGCTACGCCTTCGATGGCGTCGACGACGGACTTGGAATCCTGGTCTGCCACCTCACCGAAGATGGTGTGCTTTCCCTGCAGCCAGGAGGTGGGCACGGTGGTGATGAAGAACTGCGAACCATTGGTCCCGCGGCCGCCCTGGATCCCTGCATTGGCCATGGCCAGTTTGTAGGGCTCGTTGAAGTTCAGGTCGGGGTTGATTTCGTCGTCGAACTGGTAGCCGGGTCCGCCGGTGCCACGGCCCAGCGGATCGCCGGCCTGGATCATGAAATCCTTGATGATGCGGTGGAAAATGGTGCCGTCGTACAGCGGCGCATTACTCTCCTGACCGGTGGCAGGATGCGTCCAGGTCGTCTCACCGGTGGCCAGGCCAACAAAATTCTTCACAGTCTTGGGCGCATGGTTACCAAAGAGGTTCACCACGATGTCGCCCTGGCTCGTGCGGATGGTTGCTTTTGCGGTTGGGATAGCTGTCATGGCGCCATTCTTCCACGTCGGACCCGGCCCGTGCCGTGGGCTGGCACCAGTTCAGCGGACAGTGAACCCGGGTGTGCTTCGGCCGCCGTTTGGACTTGGAATAGCCGGGGCCACTCAATCCACGTAGTCTAAAGAAGAATTGCCAAATAATCCGGGAGGTAGTTGTGAAGAAAGCAGACCGCATTACCCGAGACCTGGAGGGAACGCTGAGCAGCCGCGTCGAAAGCGCGCGGGACTGGGCGGCTCCCCGTCTGGATACGGCCGTGGAGTGGGCCACGCCGCACGTCGAGACGGCGAAGGAATGGGCAACCCCCCATGTGGAAGCGGCGCTCGGCTGGGCAGTCCCCCGGCTGGAAAAGGGCCTCGAGACCGCTTCTCCAATGGTCCAGGAAGGTCTCCGCAAGGCAGCACACCTGACCGCTGAGGGGGTCGCCACGGTAACACCCCGGATCCAGGAAGGCATCGAAAAGCTGGCGCCGAAGATTTCGGATGCCGTGGACGGGGCGGCGCCGCGCATCCAGGAAACCCTGGACCGGGCGACGCCGGCGCTGGGCATTGCACGGGACAAGGTGGTGGGGGACTACCTCCCTCTGCTCTCCGGCAAGCTCGGCAGCGCGGCTGAGGCCTTGGGCAAGGCATTGGAGAACGCCAAGACCCCGGAACAGGTCGACGTTGTCATGGCCAAGCTCAGCGGGAACAAGAAGGCGATTGCCAAGGCGCAAAAGGCCGCGGGCAAGGCCGCAAAAGAGGCAGCGGATGAGCTCCGCCGCCAGCAGAAACGCGGCGGCAAGGGCTGGCTCATCTTCGGCGTGATCGCCGCGGCAGGCGCTGCGGGCGTCGCGGCCTGGAAGGCGTCCCAGCCGGTGGAGGACCCGTGGAAGACCCCGGCACCGGTGGGTCCGTCGTCAACCGGAACCACCACGGCAGGCGGCACGACGACGACGGCCGGGACGGCGCCGTCGCCGGCTCCTAAGATGGACTCCGCGAGTGTCACCGAGGCGGTGGCGGAGAAGGCCGACGAGGCCGCCAGCGCCGCCAAGGCGAAGACCGACGAGCTCAAGGCCAGTGCGGCTCACCGGGCCGATGACGCTGCCTCCACTGGCGTCGATGCGGCGGACAAGGCTGCGCAGAAGAGCGCGGACGCCGCCGATGCGGCCAAGGAAGGCACCAACCATGTGGCCACGGACGCCAAAACGGCCGTGCGCAACATCGCCTCCAAGATCGAGGATGGCGCGGACAAGGACACCGAAAAGTAACTCCGCAGGTATCAGCACGGAAGGGACTCCTCACGGGGTCCCCTCCGTTTGTCTAACACCGGCATGCCCTGCCCATCCCGGTGTGGCACGACCGATCAGTGGCAGCCCCGATGCTAGGTTTGTCCTTGATGTCAACCGACAAACCCGCACCGGACCCCACCGAAATTTACACCGGGCCGCCTTATACCCCGTCGCTTCCCCATACTTCAGCCCAGGGGTCCGGCATGCTGGATGACGGACCGAGCGTTTCCATCGTCATCCCGGCCTACAATGAGGAATCCGTGATCAGGCAGTGCCTGATTGCCGCGGTTTACCAGTCCGTCCCCGCCGACCAGATCATCGTGGTCGACAACAGGTCCACCGACCGCACGGCACGCATCGTGAGGCAGATGCAGCAGGAGTACCCGGAAAGTCCCATCATCCTGCTGGAACAGAACGACGAACAGGGCCTCATCCCGACCCGCAACTTCGGTTTCAATCACGCTGACAGCGACATTATCGGGCGTATCGACGCCGATTCGGTGCTGGAGCCGGACTGGGTGGAACAAGTCCGGAAGGCCTTCGGGGACAGCAGCATTTCCGCGGCAACCGGGCCGGTGGTCTACTACGACATGCCGATGCGCCGGTTCGGGCTGAAGGCGGACGACCGGATGCGCCAGCTGATGCTGCGGCTGGCCAAGCACCAGTACCACTTCCTCTTCGGCTCCAACATGGCCCTGCGGCACAGTGCGTGGGACCGGATCCGGCACGAGGCATGTCTGGACAAGCACGACGAGATGCACGAGGACATCGACCTCTCGCTGCATCTGGCCGAACACGACCTGAAAGTCCAGTACATCCCCACCATGGTCAGCGGCATGTCCGCCCGTCGGCTCCAGGATTCCCCGCGGGATTACCGCTACTACGTCACCCGCTTTGAGCGCACCTACAAGGCCCACAATATAAACAAGATAGCCCTCAAAGCGCCCATGGTGGTCTTCTTCTCCGTCTACTTTCCGGCCAAGGTGCTGCGTGCCGTCCACGCGGCCAGCGTCAACCAGATGGCCCGCCGCGTCCGCTGAGCCCCTGCAGGTCCGTCAGGCTGTGGCTTGTCACGGAGACCTCGATCAGGGAATGGACAGCCGGGAGCGAGCAGCTCGGTCAGGGGCGCGTCGGGAGGGCTCAGTCGGGCAGTTGCGGCACCTTGATGCCCGTGCGCCCCTGGCCCAGGACGACGACGGCGAGCCCGGCCAGGATCAGCCCCAGTCCCAGATAGGTTCCGCCGGGAGGTTCCTGTCCCAGGAAGATGGCGGCCAGGAG
>DATIMB010000006.1:0-3914 GCA_035475875.1 Micrococcaceae bacterium | reverse complement strand
AGAACCAGACGAACACCGTCCTGAAGGAAATCCGGTTCCGCCTCAAGATCGACACCCACGACTCCGAGACCAAGCGCGGCCATGCACTGCGCTTCCTCGGCGCCGGGGACAAGGTCAAGGCCATGATCCAGTTCCGCGGGCGTGAGCAGCAGCGGCCGGAGATGGGCATTCGTTTGCTCCAGAAGTTCGCCGACGACGTTGCCGAGGTTGGTGCGGTGGAGTCGACCCCGCGCATCGACGGCCGGAACATGGTGATGGTGATCGGGCCGCTGAAGAACAAGGCCGAGGCCAAGGCGGAAGCGCGCCGCGCGGCCCAGCGAGCGGACGACAAGGCCCGGAACGAGGCCATCGCGTCTGGCACGGCACGGGTCGATGTGGACAAGGACAACAAGGCCCCGATGACGCAGAGCCTGGCCGACCTGCTCCCCGAGGGCTTGGGAGACCTGTCCCGGAAGGTTGCGGCCGAACCGGCTGCACCGGAAGCGCCGGCTGCCGAGCAGCCCGCAGCTGCGCAGCCCGCAGGGGACACTGCTGCAGCCGAGCCGGCTGCAGCCACACCGGCCCAGCAGTCCCCGTCGGCCAGGCCAGCGGAGGCGGCCCAGCCGGCTCCGGCCCGGCCGGCTGCCAGCACCAGGCCGGCGGCCACCAGCAGCAGGCCGCCAAGCGCCAGCCGGACCGCGAGCACCAGCAGGCCGGCAAGTACCTCGAGGCCTGCAGCCCAGACCGGTACGCCGTCGTCGTCCGGCCGGCCGCCAGCAGCGGCAAGGCCCGCAGCAGCACCGCCCCGGCCGGCAGCGGAGACAAAGCCAGCGGCACCCGCGGCCCCCAGGCCGCCGGTGTCAGCGAAGCCGACGCCGATGCCAAAGCCCGTGCCGAAGCCTGCGGCAGCGAAGCCCGCTGCCGCAGCCAAACCTGCTGGCAGGACCGGCGCCTCCAAGGGCCAGACCAGCCAGAACGCGTCCGACTCAGCCGAGTAACGCATAGCCCTCAGGGGCAGTGAAGTACACCCGCCAGTGACCCTACCGGTCGCTGCATAGAGAACCACGGGCAGCGCCGGTGGATACGTAAGGAGATCGGTTCCCATGCCGAAGATGAAGACCCACAGTGGCGCCAAGAAGCGCTTCAAGCTGACCGGCAGCGGCAAGCTCAAGCGCCAGCAGGCCAACCGCCGCCACTATCTGGAGCACAAGCCCTCGACGCTGACGCGCCGCCTGGCCGCGGACAAGATCGTCGCCCCGGCGGATGCCCGCAACATCAAGAAAATGCTGGGCATCTAACCCACAAGTCAATCAGCCGCCGGCAAGAACAGCCGGAGGCACCACAAAAAGCCTTCTCAGGCATGTTTGGCTTGGGATGAAGAATTTGAAGGAGTACGCACGTGGCACGTGTGAAGCGGGCGGTTAACGCCCATAAGAAGCGTCGGGTTATTCTGGAGCGCGCCAAGGGCTACCGCGGACAGCGTTCACGCCTGTACCGCAAGGCCAAGGAGCAGCTGCTGCACTCGTTCGTGTACAGCTACGGCGACCGCCGCAAGCGCAAGGGCGACTTCCGCCGGCTGTGGATCCAGCGCATCAACGCTGCCTCCCGCGCCAACGGCCTGACCTACAACCGCCTGATCCAGGGCCTGAAGGCCGCCGAGATCGAGGTTGACCGCCGCATGCTGGCCGACCTGGCCGTCAACGACGCCGCGGCGTTCACCGGCCTGGTCAAGCTGGCCAAGGCCGCGCTGCCTGCGGACACCTCCGCACCGGTGGCCAGGTAACCACTTAGCCAAGTAGGCGATTGGCCAAGTGGCCGATTCCGGGTGAGCAGTTTGCGACTGCTACAGTCCTAGCATGAACGACGCCGGGCGCCCGCCAGCAGATGCAATGACCAATCCCCGAGCCGATCGGGTTAGGGACGTTGCGAAGCTGGCCGGGCGCCCGGCGCGTTTAAAGCGCCGGCAGTTCCTGGCCGAAGGCCCGCAGGCGGTCCGTGAAGCGCTGCTGGCGCACCGGGAGTGCCTGCTCGCGGGCGGGACCGCGGTGGTGGCGGAGGTCTACGCGAACCTGGACTGCCTCAAGCGCTATCCGGAAATGCTGGAGCTGTCCGAGGACCCGGCCTGCCGGCTGCACATCCGGGTGGCCAGCGAGCTGGTGCTGGAGGCGATGGCGGACACGGTGACGCCGCAGGGGATCGTGGCGGTCTGCAACTATGTGGATGTGCCGCTGGCGGAGGTGCTGGCCGCCAAGCCGGCCCTGATCGCGGTGATGTGCCAGGTCCGCGACCCCGGCAATGCCGGCACCGTGCTGCGCGCGGCCGACGCCGCGGGGGCGGACGCCGTGGTCTTTACCTCCTCCAGCGTGGACGTGTACAACCCCAAGACCGTGCGGTCCACTGTCGGCTCGCTGTTCCACCTGCCCGTGGTGGTGGGTGTGGACCCGGCTGACCTGGCCGCGCAATGCAAGGCCGCGGGAATGGGCGTTCTGGCCGCCGACGGCTACGGCCACCTGAACCTGGACACACTGCAGGATGAGAGCGCCGCGCGCAGCTTTGAGCAGGAGGTGCCGGAGGCGCAGTACCAACTGGAGCAGCCCACGGTCTGGCTGTTCGGCAATGAGGCGCAGGGCCTGTCCGAGGAGGAGTTGGTGCTGGCCGACCACCGGGTGGCGGTTCCGGTGTACGGCTCGGCGGAGAGCCTGAACCTTGGCACCGCGGCGACGGTGTGCCTGTACGCCAGTGCCCGGGCGCAGCGGCGCGGCCAGGGCTGAGATAAGCCGGGCAGCAGAAAGGGCCGGAACCCTAAGGTTCCGGCCCTTTCCGTTGTCGCTTCCCTTAGGCCCGGCTTCGATTCCGGCCTGTAATGGCACCGTAGATACCGGCCACCACGAGCCCACCGATGATTGCGAAGACCCAAGTCCAGATGTTGGTCCAGCTGTTGTTCACACCGGTGTTACCAACGGCGCTTGCGATCCAGCCTCCAACAATCGCCCCCACGACACCCAGGATCAGGCTGGTGATCCAACCGCCACCGACCCTCCCTGGCATGATCGCCTTGACAATCGCTCCAACGATGAGCCCAACGATGATCCATGCAATGAAACCCATGATTCCTCCTTCAGGTCGCTTACAATTAACGACATTAGCACCAGTGAGGCTAGATAGACAGCAGGCTTAGTACCCTGCGGACCGAGTGCCATTCTGTATTGTGCGTCTGCATTATGCACCGGACCAACCCGACTGAAAGCGAGTGGTGCCACCGTGTCTTCCGGGGGAGGAAGCAAGGCGATCATCGCCGCGCTGTCCGCGAACCTGTCCATTGCCGTACTGAAATTCGTGGCGTTCCTGCTGACCGCGTCGTCGTCCATGCTGGCCGAGTCGATCCACTCGGTGGCTGATTCCGGCAACCAGTTGCTGCTTCTGATTGGCGGCAAACGCGCGTCCCGCCAGGCCAGTGCCGAGCATCCTTTCGGCTACGGCCGCGAGCGGTACATTTATGCGTTCATCGTCTCGATCGTGCTCTTCAGCGTCGGCGGCCTGTTTGCGCTCTATGAGGCCTACGAGAAGTGGCATGATCCGCATGGCATTGCTCCGCTCTGGGCGTGGGTGCCGCTGGCCGTGCTGGTGGGTTCCATCCTGCTCGAAGGCTATTCCTTCCGGACCGCGATCAGGGAATCCAACCACACCCGCGGCCGGCAGACCTGGCCGCAGTTCATCCGCACGGCCAAGGCGCCCGAACTCCCGGTGGTGCTGCTGGAGGATACCGCGGCGCTGGCCGGGCTGGTTTTTGCCCTGGTCGGGGTGTCGATGACACTGGTAACCGGCAACGGGCTCTGGGATGCCGCGGCGACCGGGCTGATCGGGCTGCTGCTGGTGTTTGTGGCGGTGGTGCTGGCCGTGGAAACCAAGTCCCTGCTGTTGGGCGAATCGGCTTC
>DATIMB010000005.1:0-3551 GCA_035475875.1 Micrococcaceae bacterium | reverse complement strand
GCAATCCGCAGCGCGGCTTCCTGGGCTGCCGCCGCCACCTGGGGATTCAGTTCCGGGGCCGGGGCAAGGACTTCATCGCAGACACCGTCGACCTGGATCGACTGGACCACCGGCCAGGCCCGCGCCTCGCCGCCGGGGGTGCGGGCAACCAGCGCGGAAAGCTCGCGGCTGAAGTCGACTTTGGCCTCCACCAGCAGCGGGTTCATCGCCTCGAACCAGTCCGCGGCGGCAGCCGCGGCAGCGCCGTCGTCGAGCATCCTGACACCCTTGCCGTCATAGCCGCCCCGCGGCATCTTGAGGACAACCGGCCAGCCGTGCTCGTCGCCGAAGGCCTCGATGCCGGCCACATCGGTGACGGCGGCCCAGGGCGGGTTGGGAAGACCCAGCCGGTCCAGCGCCGCCCGCATCACCAGCTTGTCCTGCGCGTGCACCAGGGCCTCGGGCCGGGGCTGGACGTTGACGCCGTCGGAAATCAGCGTCCGCAGCAGGTCGCCGGGAACGTGCTCATGGTCGAAGGTCAGGACGTCCACGCCGGCGGCGAAGCCGCGCAGCGCCGCCAGATCCCGGTAGTCTCCCACCGGAGCCTGGGCGACGGCGGCCACCGCGGAGACGTCCGGCGCCTCCGCCAGGACACGGAGTTCAAAGCCGAGGGCGACGGCCGGCGGGGCCATCATGCGTGCCAGTTGGCCACCGCCAACAACGCCAATCACAGGAAAAGTCACGTTCCCAGCCTACCGAACCGGCCTCGAAAACCCCGGTTCGGCACCCTTGGTGGAGGTATTCCCAGACCTCTGGGAGGAAACTCCTAGCCTATTCCCTTAGAATGGCTTGTCGGCAGTTAGCCGCGATTTGCGCCGGACCAGGTTCCGGCCGGTTATGTAGCGCCTGTTGGATACCAGCGCCGGAACGGCCGCCAGGATAGCGCGGCCATCATGGAGGAACATGTATAACTCACTTGTCGAGCGCTTTAAGGGCCTCGTTGGGCTGTTCTGGCGCGAGGTCGCCAAGTTCGGCGTCGTCGGCGGCCTGGCCTTCGTTATCGACAGTGGAATCTTCCTCTGGTTGCTGCACAGCTCTATGGCGGGCCAGCCCACCCAGGCCAAGATCATCTCCGCGGTCGTCGCCACCATCTTCTCGTGGCTGGCCAACCGCTACTGGACCTTCCGGCATCGGCGCCGGGCCAACATCGGCCGCGAAATCCTGCTCTTCGCAATCATGAACGGTGTTGGCATCGGCATCGCCAGCGCCTGTGTGTACGTTTCCCACTGGGTACTCGGATTCACCACAGCCTTTGCCGACTTCATGGCCGGCAGCGTGATCGGGCTGGTTCTGGGCACGATCTTCCGCTTCTTTGCCTACCGCTTCTGGGTCTTCACCGAGGAACTGGATACCGATCCGGAGTTCGCCCATGACCACGAACTGATCGAGGCCCGGCGTCCGGCCCACCCCGGAGCCGCCGGAGCCGCGGCCGCCGGGGAAGCTGTCGGATCCGCAGGGGAGCCGAGCGATCCCCGTACCGGGCCGACGGCGGAGAACTAAGGCGCCAGCGGCAGAGGCAGCTAAGCGGCAGAGGCAGTAAGCGGCAGAGCCAGTAAGCGGCAGAGCCAGTAAGCGGCAGAGGCAGTAAGCGGGACAGCGGCCTCAGCCCAGGCTGCGGCTGACCCGTTCCGACTCCGCCAGCCGTTGGACGGCTTCAACGGCGGGATGGACCAGCACCACCGAGCCGCCGGCAGCCCAGATTCCCAGAGCTTCGCGGAGGATCTGGTCAAGGCCCGTGGCCCGCACCAGCACCCGTTCGGCGGAGTCCGCGGCATGGGCATAACCGTTCAGCAATCCGTTGTAGGTAACCTCTCCGCCGGAAACTTCGACGGCGGCATCCCCGCCATCCGCTTCGGTAGAGGGAAAGAAGACATCCGCGTGGGCGCGCACCTCCGCGGCATAGTCCACCGCCCCGGCCGGCAGCGGGGAGTTCCAGCGCATCTCCAGGGCGCCCAGTGCCACCGCAACAGTCGTGCCGGCGGCGGGGGAGGCGTCCGGATGATCCGTCGCCACCACGTCGACCGGTCCGGAGACGTCCCGATCCGTTCCGCTGCTGCGGTCGGTCCCGCTGCCGCCGTCGTCGGCCCGGTCCAAGCCAAACCGCAGCGTCACCCCGGAGAGCCAACCCGCCAGCGCCCAGCACACGCCGCGCCAGTGCGCGGGCAGGTCCAACAGGACAACGCTGCCGGGACCGGCATCGAGCTCGTCGACCAGGAAGTTGGCCGTTTTGGCCACCCAGTTGTCCAGGACCCGGCCGGAAAGCTCCACCCGCTCCCCGCCCGGTCCGTACCAGGTCAGGCGCGGGCTGCTGGCGTCGTTGCTGCGCAGGCTCTGCATCAGCGCGGGAATCGTCTCGGGTCTGGTTGCGGGCATACCTGTATCTTGCCATTTGCCGCCGCTCCCAGGGAGAACGCGACGGCCACATCCGCGGATCCGCCGGACACACCGCCAGTGTGATTCGCCCCACATGCCGGCGCGCGCCGGTATGAGGAGATCTTCCGCCCAGCGCCGGGAGTGCGGGCCCAAGCACACATCCGGACCCCGCCGCATCCGCCACGCCATAAGGCCGGTCGTAAATTGCCGGGCGTGGCGTGCCGGGACCCGGGAAAGAGTTATGGATAAGATGCCGAACCCGCTTGACGCCGAGCGTATTACACGAGTGTAATTAGAAGCACGAACGTCAAGCCGACAGCCGGAACGACGCGGGGAAGTCAACATTCCGGCCCAGCCAGTTTAACTGGCCGCGGCGGACATATCAGGAGGACCACCATGGGGAAAGCGGAGCTGGGCGCCACTGCAGCAGCGGGGCGGTCAACAGCAGGTTCGGCGGCGCTGGCATATTCGGCGCAGGAGCAGGCCCTGGCGGCCCAGGCCTCGGCACACTACCGGTCCCGGGGCGTTCCCGGGGACTGGTACGTGGATCCGGCGGATCCGCAGGCCGCGGAACGCTACAACCGCAGCGCCCGCGAATCCCTGGAGGACCAGGCGACGGCCTTCCTGGCTGCCCATGAGGCCTCGGAGCTGGGCGAGGACCTGCTGGAGGATCCGGAGGATCTTCCCCTGGAACTGCTTGTGCCGCCCAGCCAGGCGCTGGCCCAGCCCGTCTGGATCGGGTTGCCTGGCGGTCCTGATGATTTCAGTGACGAGGGTGAACTCGGCTGGCAGACGGACGCCCTGTGCGCGCAGACCGATCCGGAAGCGTTCTTCCCGGAAAAGGGTGGATCCACCCGCGATGCCAAGAAGGTATGTGCCGCCTGCAACGTCAGGGCACAGTGCCTTGAGTACGCCCTCTCCAATGACGAGCGATTCGGCATCTGGGGCGGCATGTCCGAGCGGGAGCGCCGCCGGCTACGGAAACGAGCGGTCTAATTCCTGAAGCAGTAAAGGTCACAGCCGTCGTCGTAGCCCACAACGGCGGCAGTTTCCTCCCTCGAGTAATGGCGGCCCTCGCGGCCCAAACCCGTCCTGCGGACGCCGTCCTGGCGGCCGATACCGGCTCCACCGATGAGTCC
>DATIMB010000004.1:0-3794 GCA_035475875.1 Micrococcaceae bacterium | reverse complement strand
CTCCGGGATGTCCAGGTCCAGTGCGCGGGCGGAGGAACCCAGCCGGTCAAGGTGGGCCTGCATCTTTCGCGGGGCCCCGCCGACCGCCAGCAGCGACTCGAAAATACCGTCCCCGCGGGTGGCGCCCTGGTCCGTGGCCATCAGCGTGGGCTTGGTGGCGTCGGCGATCCGGCCGTCGGGATAGGACGGGTCCAGGAAAACCAAAACAGTCATGGATCCAGCTTAGTGCTGGCCGGACCGGCCCCTGTTGAGGCAATACTGTTACCGGCGGACTGGGTTATTTGACGGATCCGGGGCCGGGCCGGTGCGGCGGTAGGGGTGTGGACCTGTTTTGGGCGGAAACGGCTGTTTCCGGCGCCAAAGCCCTACCGTTGCGACCCGAGGGCTGCCACCGGATAGGCTAACCGTGATCAGGATCGGGATGAAACCGGGAAAAAACCGGGAAGAAATAAGGGGTAGAGGCATGCTTTGGCCGCTTCTGGGATTGGCGACCGCACCCGAATGGTTCGTTGTCCTCTCCACGGTCACAGATCTTCTCATCCGCGTCGTCATGCTCGGAGTGATCCCCGGCAACCGGCGGCCGACGACGGCGATGGCCTGGCTGCTGTGCATCTTCTTCATCCCGTCGCTGGGGCTGGTACTCTTCCTGCTCTTCGGCAACTTCCGGCTCTCCCGCCGTCGTCGGGAATACCAGGCCGACGTGAACCGCCGCGTACTGGCCGGCACCGAGGCGATTGCACGCGCCGTTCCGCCCTACCAGGGACCGGAGTGGATCAACTCCGTAATCGGCCTGAACCGCCGGCTCGGGTCCTTCCCCTGCCTGGACGGCAACAAGGTCGAGCTGATCCAGGACTACCAGGAGTCCCTCAACGCCATGGCTGCGGCTGTCCGGGAGGCCAAGGACTTTGTCAACGCCGAGTTCTACATCATGAGCTCGGACTCCTCGACGGACCAGCTGCTGACCGAACTTGAGGCTGCCGCTGCCCGCGGAGTGCGCGTCCGGGTGCTCTTTGACCACATCGGCTCGCTGCGCGTCCCCAAGTACCGGCAGCTGATCCGCCGGCTGCGACGCAGCGGCATCGATTGGCGCCGGATGCTGCCGTTGCAACCCTTCCTGGGATCCTGGCGGCGGCCGGACCTGCGCAATCACCGCAAGATCCTGGTGGTGGACGGCCGCGTCGGGTTCACCGGTTCGCAGAATCTGATCGAACCTTCCTACCGGAACAAACACCACCGGCGGGTGGGCCGGACCTGGGTGGAGCTGATGGCCCGGATGGAAGGTCCGATCGTGGGCACGCTCAACGTCATGTTCGCCACCGACTGGTCCAGCGAGACGGAGGAGTCCCTGGCGTACCAGCTGGCCTCGCACCACTGGGATGCCCCGCATGGCGGGGTGATGTGCCAGGTGGTGCCCAGCGGCCCGGGCTTCGTGACCGAAAACAACCTCCGGCTGTTCAACACGCTGCTCTACTCCGCGCAGCATCGGATCACCATTTCCAGCCCCTACTTTGTGCCCGACGATTCGCTGCTTTACGCGATTACGACGGCGGCCCAGCGCGGGGTGGTGGTGGAGCTGTTCGTCTCCGAACGGGGCGACCAGTTCCTGGTCCACCACGCCCAGCGCTCCTACTACGAGGCGCTGCTGCAGGCCGGGGTGCGGATTTTCCTGTACTCGGCGCCCAAGGTCCTGCACGCGAAGCACTTCACCGTGGACGATGAGGTTGCCGTCCTGGGCTCCAGCAACATGGACATGCGCAGCTTTTCCCTGAACCTGGAGGTCTCCGTGATGCTGCTGGGGCACGATATTGTGCGGCGGATGCGCCAGGTCGAGGAGCACTACCGGACCAGATCGCGCGAGCTCAAGCTCGGCGAATGGCAGTCCCGGCCGGTCCTGGCCCGATACGTTGACAACGTCGCCCGGCTGACCGCCACGCTCCAGTAAGTCCCGGCCGCCCCGCCGGCCGCCCGCGGCGGGAAACGGTGGCCTGTAGTCAGGCCTCCTCCGGAAACCTGGCCCCCAGGGCCGAGAGCACGCCGTAGGCCTTGGCCCGCACTTCCAGCCATTCCTCGTGCGGGGCGGAGTCGGCGGTGATGGCCCCGCCTACGCCCAGGCCCAGCCGGCCGCCGTCGTGCGTGGATTCCATCACCAGGGTGCGGATGGTCACCGAGAGATCCGTGGCGCCGTTGAGCGAGAAGTAGCCGATGGCGCCGGAATAGACGCCGCGGGGCGCTCCCTCCAGCCGGTCGAGGATGGCCATGGTGCTGATTTTGGGCGCTCCGGTCATGGATCCGGCCGGGAAGGCGGCCGCCACCGCTTCCGCACGGGACGAGCCGGGCCGCAGTTGGGCGTCGACGGTACTGACCATCTGGTGCACGGTGGCGTAGCTTTCGATGGCGCACAGCCGGGGCACGGACACGGAGTCCGGCACGGCAAAATGCGAGAGGTCGTTGCGCAGCAGGTCCACGATCATGACGTTTTCCGCCCGGTCCTTGGCGGAATGTTCCAGCTCGGATCGCAGTTCGGCGTCGCGCCGCGGGTCCGGATGCCGGGGTCGGGTGCCCTTGATGGGCTCGGCACGCATGGCTCCATCCGCGCCGATCCGCAGGAACCGTTCGGGCGAGGTGCTGCCGACGGCGAGCGTGCCGAAGCGCAGGAAGCTGCCGAACGGTGCGGGACTGCGGCGGCGCAGCGCCAGATAGGTCTGCCAGGGATCCACCGGAATCGCGGTGCTGGCAGTCAGCGCGGTGGTCAGGCAGATCTCGTAGGAGTTCCCCTCCGCGATCTCCGCCTGCGCCAGGGCGATCTTGTCCTTATAACCGACCGCCGTGTCACGGGCCCTGAATTCCGGCGGCGGGGCCGGGGCCGGCTCCGGCTGGGCTGGGGCCGGCTGGGACTGCGTAGGCCGGGACGGGTCGTACGTCTGGTTCTCCCGCAGACCGGTTTCGGCCGGCCGCAGGCGGGATACCTGTGCGCGCACCTGCGCAGACCAGGCCTCCGCCTCCGCTGCGGTGGCGGGCGCGGCGGGGGAGGTGAGGCTGAGCAGGTGCAGCGACCGGCGGTGGTGGTCGACGACGACGGCACGGCCGGCGAAGAGCAGGGCAGCGTCGTCGTTGCGGCCGGCGGTGTCCGGGCCGGCAGCATCCGCACCTCCGGTTTCGCGCTTCAGTTCATAGCCAAGGTAACCGAGCCAGCCGAGCGCGAACTCGCCGTCGTACCCGTCCGGGTTCCGCACTGCCCGGCGGCCCCAGACGCTGTCCAGCCAACGGAAGAAGGGGCCCGGGATCCGCGCGGTCACACCGTTCCCGCTCACCCAGGTGGCACCGCCGGTGTGCCGGGCCAGCTGGCCAAAGCCGCCGCCGTCGTCGGCCATGATGGAGAACCTGTCGCGCGCCGGCCCGTCCCCGGACGCTGCCCCGGAACTGTCCAGCCACACCGCATTGCCGGAGCCGCCGTACAGCTCGGCGAACAGCTCCGCCGGATCCGGGTAGGCCTCCAGCCGCTCCACCTGCAGTTCCAAGCCGCGCCGCTGGGCCCGCTCCGGCGCCAGCAGGGTCTCCAGCGCCGGCAACGACCCCAGCGCCAGGAGCACCTGGGCCGGAGCCGAGCCGTCCGCGCGGCCCTCCACCAGCAGATCCGCCACCGCCGACGGGTCGTCGAGCGCCAGCAACTCGTCCTCCTGCGCGGCCCACTGCTCCCAGTAATCCTCAAAGGTCCCGCCGTCGCGGTCCAGCGCGCGCCGCTTGCGTGCCCCGGCCTCCGCTTCCACCCAGATGACGACGTCCAGCAGCTCCCG
>DATIMB010000003.1:0-3312 GCA_035475875.1 Micrococcaceae bacterium | reverse complement strand
CTCAGTGAAGGGTCCAGCGCCCCGTCCAGGGAGAACCTGCCGACGTTGCCCGGAAAGAGCTCAGCGTAGGTCGCACCCAGCTTGGTCCCGTAGGAGAAGCCCATGTAGTTGAGCTTCTTTTCGTTCAGTGCCGCCCGCAGGATGTCCATGTCCTTGGCGGAACTGGTGGTATCGATGAAGCCCAGTACCGGACCGGAGTTTTTCTCGCAGGCGGCGGTGTCAGCCTTGGTCTGCGCCTCATCCGTGGCCAGATCCGCATCCTTGTCCAGGTCCAGGGATTCCTGGCGTTCGGCGTCGCGCGCCGAGTCGCTGATGCAGGTCACCGGGGCGGAGCGCTGCACGCCGCGCGGGTCGAAGCCGACAATGTCGTAGGAACCGCGCATTTTGGCCGAGAAGTAGCTCTTTCCGCCGTCGCGGACCATGTCATAGCCGGAGGCTCCGGGACCGCCCGGGTTGACCAGCAGTGAGCCGGTCCGTTGCCCGGTGGCCGCGAGTTTGATCACGGCCAGTTCGATCGAGGCAGCGCCCGGGTGGGCGTAGTCCATGGGAACCTTGACCTTGCTGCACAGGAATGTCTTTTCACAGCTGGTCCAGGTCACGGTCTGCGAATAGAAGGGCTCCAGGTTGGCCGGGGCGCCTTGGATTACTGCCGGGTCCGCTGTGGAGGCAGAGGGTCCAGCCGTCGGTGGGGCGGTAGCCGTGGTGCAGGCGGAGAGCACCAGGGCTGCGGCGACGGAGGCCGCGGCTGCCGCAAGGACCTTCGGACGCCAGGACAGGCGCGGCGGACGGGTGGTGGCTCTCATTTTTGGTTCCTCAAACTCGCAGGACTCCTCGGGCTACAGCAGGCTGACTGCCATGGCCTCGATGGCCAGCAGCGGGGCTACGTTGGTGGTGGTGATCCGGCGCCGGACGCTGTTGATGGCATCCATCCGTTCCAGCGTGGTCTCGGGGGTGCTTTCCCGGGCAAAGGCGAGCAGTTCCGGCCGCAGCGCGGCGTTCACCAGTTCGACGGCGTCCAGTCCTGCCGCCTCCGGCTCACCTGCCGCCGCAGAGAGCTGGAGCACCAGTGCATCCCGGTAGAAGGAGAGCAAATCCGTCAGCGCCCGGTCCAGGGTGTCCGTGATGGAGCGCTTGGAACGGCGTTTCTGGTCCTCCTCCAGCGCCCTGACCTGGGACCGGATCGACGGCGGCAGGGTGCCTGTTTCCGGCGCTCCCAGGGAGCGCAGCAAGGCAGCCTTCTCGGCTGCGTCCCGCTCATCGTTGGAGGAGTTGGCCTCCGCCGTCGCCAGTTCCACCAGGGAGCCGGCCGCGCGCACCGCGTCGGTGACGTCGCGCAGCTTCAGCGGGAGCCTGACGATGGCGTCGCGCCGCTCCCGCGCCCCGGCATCCTGGGCCAGCCGGCGGGCAATGCCGACATGGCTCTGCGCCGCGCGGGCGGCCAGCCCGGCCATCTGCGGCTCGATGCCGTCCCGGCGCACCAGCAGTGCCGCGACGTCCTCCACCGGCGGCACGCGCAGCGAGACCGCCCGGCAGCGCGAACGGATGGTGACCAGTACATCGGCCGGACTGGGGGCGCAGAGAATCCAGATGGTCCGCGGCGGCGGTTCCTCGATCGCCTTGAGCAGGACATTGGTGGTGCGCTCGGCCATCCGGTCCGCGTCGCCCACGATCATCACCCGCCAGCGTGCGGAGGAGGGCCGGTCCTGGGCCTTGGTGACCAGCTCGCGCGCCTCTTCAATGGTGATTGTGGTCTTTTCCGTCGCCACAAAGGTCACATCGGCATTGGTTCCGGCCAACACCGTGTGGCAGGCATGGCATTCGCCGCACCCGCGCGCCTTCAGGTCCTCCTGCTCGCACACCAGCGCGGCGGCAAACGCCCGCGCCGCATTGGACCGGCCGGAGCCGGGCGGCCCCGTCACCAGCCAGGCATGCGTCGGGCGGACCGAGCTGGCCGCCTGGCTCAGCTGGGCGACGACGGGTTCCTGGCCCTGCAGGTCATCCCAGACGCTCATGGAAGCAGCTGCTTTACCCGGTCCAGGATCTGCCCCGCCAGCACGTCGATGGGATCCTGGGCGGACAGCACCAGATAGTGCTCCGGGGCCGCGACCGCCAGCTCCAGGAAGGCCCGGCGGATACGGCTGTGGAAAGCGTCCGGCTCGGATTCCATCCGGTCCTCTCCGCCTCCGGCTGCGTCCGGCGCCGCTCCCGCCGTCCGGCGGGTCCGCCCGGCCGCCGGATCCACGTCCAGCAGCACGGTCAGGTCCGGGCGGAGGCCGCCGGTGGCCCATTCGTTGAGGGAGCGGATCTGTTCCGGACCCAGTTCCCGTCCGGCGCCCTGGTAGGCCACGGAAGAGTCAATATAGCGGTCGGTGAGCACCACCTGCCCGCCGGCCAGCGCCGGGCGGATCACCTGGGCGGCGTGTGCGGCGCGGGAGGCGGCAAAAATCAGCGCTTCACAGCGGGCATCAATCTCGCCGTTGCCATGCTCCAGCACCAGGGAGCGCAGCTGCTCTCCGACAGGGGTTCCGCCCGGCTCCCGGGTGCGCAGCACGGTGTAGCCCAACGCAGTCAGGGCCTGGGCCAGCAGCGCGGTCTGGGTCGATTTCCCGGCTCCGTCACCGCCTTCGAAGGCGACGAAAAGGCCGTTGCCGCTGCCGTCGTCGGCGGGCCCGACGGCGGTGTCCGGGCTTTCGGGCAGGGGCGCCGGATGCTGGGGGAGGGTCACAGAACTAGGGTACCGATAAAGGCTGACAGTATGGGCAGGGGCGCCGGTGGAGCTGCGGACGGATAAAGCGCCTGTTGCCGCCTGTAGAGGGAAGGTCCGGTTGTCCCGGCCCGACAACTGCCCAGGTTTCGCGCCGACACGCCGGCGGCTTGCCCGACACGCCGTCTTTTCAGCCCTCGATATCCAAAAGCTGGGCAGTTGTCGAAGCCAGCAGAATCTGTGCACGACGCTGGCCGGGTGCTGTGCACGACGGCGGCCGCGGCGCTATGTATTAGGGCCCCGGGCCGCGTGCACGACCTCGGCCGCATCGTCAAGGGCCTTTGTTACTGCCAACCCTGCCGGCGCACTAATCTGGAAGTATGAGCCTGACATCCTCCGCCCACTCCGCGACCCTTGCCCCGGACACCCTGGTGGTGGCCGCTGGACGGCCGGAACGCGGGCATGACGCCCCGGTGAATCCGCCGATCGTCCTCTCCTCCACCTATGTGGGCACGGGGATGGTGGTGGATGGGGACCGCGCCTACGGCCGCTATTCCAATCCGACCTGGGACCCGTTCGAGGAGGCCCTGGCAAAGCTGGAGGGCGCC
>DATIMB010000002.1:0-3622 GCA_035475875.1 Micrococcaceae bacterium | reverse complement strand
GACTTGACGCCCACTACCGTCACGCCGTATTTGCTGCGGACCTTTGACTCGGCGAGCGTAAAGCCTTGGGTTTCCTTGGGCGGGTACATCTTCACGATGGCGAAATCGTCGTCGAACTCGATGAAGTCCAGCATCCGGCCGGAGACCATGTGCGCCGCCCGGACCCCCGCGTCGGCCTCGGGGTAGATGATGTGGTTGGCGCCGATGCGGCTCAGGATTTTCCCGTGCGAATGCGTGATGGCCTTGACCCACAGGTGCTCGATGCCCAGGTCCACCAGGTTGACGGTGATCAGTACGCTGGATTCGATCGAGGTGCCCACCCCGACGACGGCGGAGCTGAAGTCCTGCGCGCCGAGCTGGCGAAGTGCGTCGATGTTGGTGGCGTCCGCCTCCACCACATGGGTCAGGGTTCCGGCCCACTTCTGCACCAGGGCGGGATCCCGCTCGATGGCCAGGACCTCGCGGCCCTGCTTCACCAGCTGCTCTGCCGTGGCGGAGCCGAAGCGTCCCAGCCCGATCACCAGGACCGGGGCATTGTGGGAGGGGCGGTTGTTGGAGCTGGGATTGTCAGCCAATGATTGGCCTCTCTTCGGGGTAGTGGAACAGCTGGCGGCGCTGGCGCAGGGCCAGTGCGGAGGCGAGCGTAATGGTGCCGACACGGCCGGCGAACATCATCAGCGAGAGAACGTAGACACCGGCCGGTGGCAACTGAGCGCTCAGCCCGGTGCTCAGCCCCACCGTGGCAAAGGCGGAGATCACCTCAAAAAGCACCCGGTCCAGGCTCTGGCCGCTGATCGCCAGCAAGGTCCCGGTGGCCAGCAGCACGAAGGTGGCACCCATCATGATGACCGAGATCGCGACCCGCATGGTGCCCTCCGGGATGGTCCGTCCGTAGACCTTGACGTCGCTGTCGCCGCGGGCCTCCGCCACGATGGCCAGGAACATGACCGCCAACGTGGTCACCTTGATGCCGCCGGCCGTGGACGCGGAGCCGCCGCCGGCGAACATCAGGGCGTCGCTCAGCAGCATGGTGGAGGAATGTATGTGGTTCATGTCCACCAGGTTGAAGCCCAGCGAACGGGTCATGACGGAGGCGAACAGGGCATGCACCATCTTGTTCCCGACCGTCATGTTGCCGATGGTGGCTGGGTTGGTCCACTCCATCCAGCCCCAGAGCACCGCACCGGCAAAGACCAGGATCAGCGAGACCTGGACGGTGAGCTTGGCGTGCAGGGTCCAGAGCCGGACCTTGAAGCCGGTGGTCAGCACCACCATCAGGACGGGGAAGCCCAGGCTGCCGATGAATCCCCCGAGCATCAGCGGGACCAGGACCCACAGGTCATTCTCATACGGGACCACGCCATCCGAATGCGGAGTGAAACCGGCGTTGTTGAAGGCGGAGATCGAGTAGAACAGGGCGTGCCACACGGCCTGGGGCGCAGACTCGCCCAGGACCATGAAGCGCGGCGCCAGCAGCAGCGCCAAGGCAAGCTCGATGCAGACAGAGGTGGTGATCACCACGCGGAGCAGGTTGCCAACCTCGCCCAGCCGGCCGGCGTTCATGGCCTCCTGGGCGATCAGCTTGCCCCGCACGCCCAGCCGCTTGCTGACCATCAGGGCCATCAGCGAGGCCAGCGTCAGGATTCCCAAGCCGCCCACGAAGATCCCCAGTAGGATCACGAGTTGGCCGAAGAAGGTCCAGTGCAAGGCGGTGGACACGGTGGTCAGTCCGGTGACGCAGACGGCGGAAACGGCGGTGAAAAGGGCGTCATCGAACGGGGTCGCCTTGCCGTCGGTGGCCGCCATCGGCAGCGACAGCAGTGCCGTGAACAGCATGATCACCAGGAAGAAGACAACCAGCGCGAGCCGGGCCGGTGAGCTGTTGGCGATCCGGTCCACAAAATCCCGCGCCGAGGTGATAAAGCCGAAGCGGTGGGTCTGCTGGGGCGGGTGCCAGACGTACTGACTCTTGGCCATCCGGTCCGTTCCCTCCTCTGCGCCCGTCTACCTCTCCAGCGAGAAAACTACAGGATACGGCCGGTGACAGCCACATTGGGTAGCCTGTTCGTGATGCCATCGATCGCCAGCCCCGGGCCAACGGCCGTCCCGACCAGCATAGTCTGGGACCCCTCGCTGACGGCCTACGATTTTGGCCCGCACCATCCGATGACCCCGGCGAGGCTGGAACTGACGGCCCGGCTGGCCCGCGATCTGGGTCTTTTCGACCGGCCCGGGGTCACCCTGTGCACACCTTTCGTGGCCGACGACGACCAGCTGGCCAGGGTGCACAGCCGGGAGTACATCGCCGCGGTGCGCGCCGTCAGCGCCAACCCAGGCCTCCCTGATGAGGCGCGAGGCCTGGGGACCGAGGACGACCCGGCGTTCGCCGGCATGCACCAGGCCAGCGCCCGGATCGCGGGCGGCTCTTGGGTGGCCGCCGAAGCCGTCCTTACCGGCGGCTCCATGCACGCGGTCAACTTCAGCGGCGGCATGCATCACGCAAGCCGGGAGCGGGCCAGCGGTTTTTGCATCTACAACGACGCCGCTCTGGCCATCGCACGGCTGCTCGACGGCGGAGTCCAGCGGATTGCCTATGTGGACATCGACGCCCATCATGGTGACGGGACGCAGAACATCTTCTGGGATGATCCACGAGTGCTGACCATTTCGCTGCACGAGAGCGGACTGACGCTCTTTCCCGGAACCGGGTTCGCCGACGAGATCGGCGGCCCCAATGCCCTGGGTTCGGCGGTCAACGTGGCGCTACCGGCGCACACCGGCGATGCCGCCTGGCTGCGCGCCTTCCATGCCGTGGTCCCGCAGCTGGTGCAGGCCTTCGCGCCCGAAGTCCTGGTTAGCCAGCACGGCTGCGACTCGCACCGGCACGATCCGCTGACACACCTGGCCACCAGTATCGACGCACAGCGGGAAGCCGCCCTGAGCATTGCGGGACTCGCGGCCAGGTTCTGCGGGGACCGCTGGCTGGCCCTGGGTGGCGGAGGCTACAGCGTGACCAACGTGGTGCCACTGGTCTGGAGCCACCTGATGGCGATTTCCAGCGGACGGCCCCTGCCGCTGGGAACGCCGGTTCCGCACAGCTGGCGGAGCCATGTGCTGGAGAAGTACGGCCGTAAGGCACCGGAGCTGATGGGCGAGGACGTGGACATCTGGTGGCGCTCCTGGGAGGTGGGCTTCGACCCGAGCGATGCCGTTGACCGCACCGTAATGGCCACCCGCAAGGCGGTCTTCCCACACCACGGCCTGGATCCGTGGTTCGATTGATACCGGAGCTGTAATGCTTCGACTGACACCGGTCCGGTTTCTCGATCCGGAAAACAGATGCCGTGGGGCGCATATATCGCTAGGGTAGTGGAATGGTGATGGACGACGTCTTTGCTGTTATCGCGGAGGAGACTCGGCGCGACATTCTCGATTCCCTGCGCGCTGGTGACAAGGCGGTCGGACAGCTGGTGGAGGAACTGGGAGCCAGCCAACCCACCATTTCCAAACATCTGAGGGTGCTCCGCGAAGCTTCCTTGGTGAGCATGCGGGCGGAGGGCCAGAAGCGCTTTTACAGCCTCAACACGGTGCCGCTGCAGCGGATCAGCGGGTGGATCAACGC
>DATIMB010000001.1:0-3313 GCA_035475875.1 Micrococcaceae bacterium | reverse complement strand
CTTGGTCTTGGCCATGGTCACGCTCATCAGGTGCACAATGATGCGGGAGCGCAGCAGGGCGTTGCCGGCCCTTGCCGGAAGCTTCGCCGAGGCCAGGTAGTAGAACTCGGCCAGCTTGGACAGCACCGCTTTGGGCCCCTCAAGGGCCGGGGCGGCAATCGGGTTGACCAGGATCAACTCGGCGATTCTGTCGGAATGTTCGGCGGCGAAATGGCTGGCGATGATCGAACCGAAGGAATGGCCCAGCAGCACGGTGTCGGGCCCCAGCCGCAGGGCCCGGATCACATCCAGCACAAAGCGTGCGTAGCGTTCGACGTCGTGCGGCTCGTTGGGGAGCGCGTCTGAAAGCCCAAAGCCGGGCAGGTCCGGCATGATCACGCGCATCTGGGGCAGCGCCTCCACCACCCGTTCCAGGCCGTGGTGGTCACCGCGGAACCCGTGCACCACCAAGATGGTCCGGGTCGCGGGCGTTGCCTGGACCGGAGCATAGTCCCAGTACGCTACGGAGGCGCCATTCAGCAGCAGGTTATGCTGGCTGGCACGTGCGCCCAGATTGACCGAAATGTTCATCAAAGCGTCGTCCGTCCTGACAGAGGATTCGGGGTGGCCATTGGCCCCGCGGGAATGCGGCGGCCGCACCCGGCTAATTGACATTGTCCGGGTGCGATCCGAAGCGCTGGCCACGGTCGAGCCCGCCGATCCGGATCATCGCCTCATCGTCAAGGCGGAAGTCGAAGACTTCCAGGTTCTCCCGGATCCGGGCCGGCGAACTGGCCTTGGGGATGGCGATGTTTCCTAGCTGCAGGTGCCAGCGTAGAACCACCTGGGCCACGCTCCGGCCCACTTCGGTGGCGATCCGTTCCAGTCCCGGCTCGTGCAGCAGCCCTCCGCGCGCCAGCGGGCTCCAGGCCTCCGTTTGAATGCCATGTTCCGCATGGAAAGCCCGTAGCTCGCTCTGCTGCAGCAGCGGATGCAGCTCCACCTGGTTGACCGCGGGAACAATGTCCGTGGCATCCAGAAGCCGGCGCAGATGCTTGGGCTCAAAATTCGACACCCCAATGGCCCGGATCCGACCGTCGCGGTAGAGCTGCTCCAACGCCTTGTAGGTCTGGATGTAGAGGTCCCGTTGCGGGCACGGCCAGTGGATCAGGTAGAGGTCAACGTAGTCCAGCCCCAGTTTGCGCAGCGACTCATCAAAAGCGGCAAAGGTGCGCTGGTAGCCCTGCTGGTCATTCCAGACCTTCGTGGTGACGAAAATTCCGTCCCTCTTGAGCCGAGCGTCCGCGGCGATACCGCCGACGTCGGGAGCCGTAGCGCTGCCGTCGGAAGACGCCCCGCCGCCGCCGGAAGCCACCCCGCCGCCGTCGGACGTGGCCAGCCGGATGGCTTCGCCAACGCCTTCCTCATTGTCGTAAAGGGCAGCGGTGTCAATGCTCCGGTAGCCTGCATGCAGGGCCTCCGTGACCAAACCCGCACAGTCCCGCGGCGGGACCTTGTACACGCCGAAGCCCAGTTGGGCCATCGTTACGCCGTTGTTCAGGGTCAGCTCGGGCACGTGTGGCATAGCTATGACTCTACCGACTCGGCCCGGCTAATCCGTGTGGCGGCCGGCTGGCCCCGCCGGCAAACCGATGGCCCCGCCGTCATCGGGATTCACCAGCCGGCGGGCGGTGGCCTCGTCCAGGATCAGGTCGGTGATGAGCCCCGCGGCGAGCGCACCACGGAGCCCGTTGATCTTGGAAGCACCGGAGACAACGCAGATCCGGCGGCGGACGCGGCGCAACAGGTCCAGGTCCGGGCCGCTGGACCGCTCGTTCAGCACTATCCCCGCGTCGCTGCCGTCGGTCCGGAAGAACACTGTCGCCACGTCGCCCACGACGCCCTCGGCAGCCAGCGAGTCCAGGTCCGCCTGGTCCAGGTAACCGCCGGCGTAGACATGGCTGGGTACGTCGGCCTCGACGGAGCCCAGCCCGAAGATGGCCATGGTCATCCTCGCCTGCAGGTCCAGGATGCGCCGGACGCTGCGCTCTTCCCACATCAGCTGCTTGGTCTGCGCCCGGTCGAAGAAGGCCGGTACCGGGAACTGTTCCACTCTGGCCCCGTAGGCATTGCCGAAACGCCGGATGATCTCGCTGGCGTACGTGATACCCGTGGTCTGCGTATTTCCGGCGCCGTTGAGCTGGACTATCACGCTGTCGTGCGTGGTTTTGCGGGCCAAGTGCCGGCTCACCGAACTCAGGGTGGACCCCCACGCGATGCCGATCACGGCGTTGGAATCCACCAGCGGACCAATGGTCCTGGCCGCCTGGATGCTGACCCGCTCCAGCACCTCGACCTCGGTGAGGGTGTCCGGGACCGGGACCACGTGCACGTCCACCTTGTACTGTCGGCGGATCTGCCCCTCCAGTTCCGGGGCGCGGTCCTGCGGGCTTCGGACCTGGATCTGGACCAGCCCGGTGTCCCGGGCATTGGAGAGCAGCCGCGAGACCGTGGACCGGGAGGTGCGAAGTTCGCGTGCAATCGCGTCCATGGTGAGGTCCTGAAGGTAGTACATCTGCGCGGCGCGCAGCACGTCAGCCTGTTTTACCCTCGCTGCAGGCATGCGCCCTCCGGATTCTGCACGTTTGTGCATATAGGTTGACTCCATTTTCCACCTTTATTGAGAATAATGGGAGAAGGCGCCCCGGGGCGCGTAACTTACGACTCGAAGAGGTCGCATGGGAATCTTGGGATCTGCAGTCCGGCCGGTTGCGGAAGGGGACGGCATGCCCGCCGAACGGGTAGCTGTCACGCAGTTGCGCAACCGGCCGCACGCCCAGGTGCTGATCATTGGCGGAGGCATCAACGGGGTTGGCACGTTCCGCGACCTCGCGCTGCAGGGAATCGATGTGGCGCTGGTCGAGCGGGGGGACTACTGCCAGGGCGCCAGCGGCGCCTCCTCGCACATGATCCACGGCGGCATCCGCTACCTGGAAAACGGCGAGTTCCGCCTGGTCCGCGAATCCGTACGGGAGCGCAACGGCCTGCTGAAAATTGCGCCGCATTATGTGAAGCCGCTGCAGACCACCATCCCGATCTTCAGCACCTTCTCCGGCGTGTTCGCTGCGCCGCTGCGGTTCCTGACCCACAAGCAGGGCAAGCCCAAGGAGCGCGGCGCGTTCCTGATTAAACTGGGCCTAAGCCTCTACGATTCCTTCTCCCGCGATGGCGGGACGGTGCCGCGGCACCGTTTCGTGGGCCGGAAGCGCGCGCTGGCCGAGCAGCCGCAGCTCAACCCCGGCATCAAATACGCGGCGACCTACTTTGACGCCTC